>JAUSDH010000070.1 GCA_030650655.1 Candidatus Brocadiaceae bacterium | reverse complement strand
GCTGAGTCAAACGGCGCCGTTGTCGAAAAAATCATTATCCGCGATTTACAGATTGCACCGTGTAACTCGTGTGGTGGATGTTGGGAAAAAGGGGATTGTGTTATAGCCGATGATATGCAAAAAATTTATCCTAAACTCGTGGATGCGGATGGTCTCATTGTCGCATCTCCTATCTATTTTATGGGTGTAAGCGCACAATTGAAGGCGTTTATAGACCGTTGCCAGGCGTTTTGGGCGCGGAAATATGTCTTACATTTACCTATCAGGGAGGGTGGAAAGATTGCTAAAGGATTTTTTATTGCAACTGCAGCCCGAGATACAGGAGAAGGATTGTTTACCGGTGCGGTAAAAACAATAAAGGCTTTTTTCCATGTATTGGATACTAAATATATGGGTGACATATTATGTGCCGGGCTTGAAGAGAAAGGTGTTGCAGGCAAAAAACATGAATTATTACAACAGGCTTTTGATGCTGGCAAAAAATTGCTTGAGGAGTAATAGTTATGAAAAAAGAACGAATAATAGAAAGAGAAGAAAAGCCGCACCGTTGTCCAGGGGAATCTTATACAATTAGCGATTCCGTATGCAGGGGCAGACAGCGAGTGAATTATCCCAAATGCAATGTATGTCTGGACAAGGTAGAGCCAAAGAGTTTTAACCAGTCACAGCATGAATCTAAACTTTCTATGGGTATTTTTAAGAGTTATGATATTCGCGGGAAATATCCAGCAGAGATTGACGAGCTGACGGCGCGCAAGATCGGGTCTTCGATCGCCCAATTTTTTAAAGAAGAAAAATCGAATGTTAAAAACATAGTCGTGGGCAGGGACATGAGGCCTTCCTCCAAATCACTTGCTAATGCCTTGATCGAGGGTTTATGCACAGCCGGGCTGAATGTCGTTAATGTCGGAGTCGTTGCAACGGAGATGACTTATTTTGCTGTGGGCCATTACAAATACGATGGAAGTGTAATGGTTACGGCTTCTCACAATCCTGCCGGATATAACGGATTTAAAATTTGCAGAGAGCAAGCCATCCCACTGAGTTTTGAAACGGGAATAGGCCGCATTGCAAAACTAACGAAACAATATCACCCGCCTCGTGGAGAGCAACTTGGCAAGGTTATCCAAAGCGATATCTTCAGCGATTACAAGAAGCACGTCTTGAAATTTGCCAGCAATCTCAGACACCTTCGTGTGGTGATAGATGCCGGGAATGGTATGGCAGGGAAGGTTGTACCGGTCGTTTGTGAAGGGCTTCCTATTGAAATTATCCCTCTTTACTTTGAACTGGATGGAAATTTTCCTAACCATGAGGCCAATCCACTAAAGGCTGAAAATATAGTTGATTTACAAAATAAGGTGCGTGAAACAAGGGCGCATCTTGGGGTTGCCTTTGACGGAGATGCAGATCGCTGTGTCTTTGTGGATGAGGCGGGGCGGGCAATTGGGTGCGATATCGTTACGGCAATGATTGCAAGGCAGATTCTAGAACGGGAAAAAGGGACAACGATTTTGTACGACCTCCGTTCGAGCTGGATTGTGCCGGAAGAAATAAAGGCTGCTGGCGGCGTACCCTATCGTGAGCGTGTAGGTCATGCCTATATGAAAGCAACACTACGGGAGAAAAAAGCCGCATTTGGCGGAGAACTATCAGGGCATTACTATTTTAGAGATAATTATTGTTCGGATTCAGGAATGATTGCATTCCTTATGGTTCTGGATATTTTGAGCACTAAGCGCGTTCCCTTCTCGAACTTAGTGTCGCCACTCAAGAGATATTATTCAACGGGTGAAATTAATTTTGAGGTCGAAGATAAGGATGCGAAAATTGAAGAGATCTCCAGGAAATTTTCAAATGGGAAGGTGGATCATCTGGATGGGATTACGGTTGAATACAATGATTGGTGGTTCAATGTCAGGAAATCCAATACCGAACCATTGCTTCGGTTAAATCTGGAAGGGAAAACAAGGGAACTCATGGAGAAGGGGAAGAAGTTGTTGATTGATATTATTCAAGGTAAATCCTCCTAATTCAGACAAGCTAGAACCAAACAAGAAGTAAATTAAAATTTTAGATTTACGATTTCAGATTTATGATTTTAAAATCTCAAATCGTAATTCATAAATCGCAAATTTTGCTAAAATTGATTAAATAGAGTGCTTATTTATGACGGCTTTTTATAGTATACTAAAAAGGTATGTACCGATTGGTCTGCTTACAATAATTGTATCTTTATACATTTCTACAATTAATAAACAACAGGGGCTTTTTGCAGACACCCCATCAGGTGAAGAAGTCTTTGACATCAAGTTCAGTAACGGACAATTATCCGCAAAGTTAAAAAACTCTCCGTTAGAAAAGGTCTTAAAGGAAATCATGTCACAGAGCGGAGCGAGAATCTGGCTTAACGATGCAATCGATACGACGGTTACGATGGAGTTTCAAAATGTACCCATCAGAGAAGGAGTTCGCAGGATTCTGAAAGACAAAAATTATGCCTTTCTTTACGCACCCAATGAAATAAAAGAAGGAAAGCTATCTATCATTAGCGCCAGTAAATCCAAAGAGACATTTACAAAGATCAAAGAAGCACCTCACAAAAAACCTCCACAAAAGCCAGTCCCGCCGACTGCAAAAAAAGGTAAAACAAAAAAAGAAAAACCCCCCTTTGAAGTGCTTGTGAAAGACGCTTTAGAAAATGAAGATGCAGGCAAGAGAGAAGATGCGATTATTGCCTTAGGAGAAAGCAAGGACAAAAAGGCAATGGAGACCATCGCAAAAGCACTGGCAAATGACCCGAGCGAAGACGTGCGATTAAGCGCTATTGATGCCCTGTTGGAGATTGGTGATAAAAGCGTTGTCGAGCCTCTTTCTCATGCACTTAAAGACCGCGACCCTTGGGTGCGCGAAAGCACGGTCGAAGCCCTTGGCGAAGTAGGTGGCGAGGCTGCCATCGAGTTTATTAAAAGCGCCCTCAACGACGAAGACGGTTCCGTCCGGGAACTTGCCCAGGAAACTCTCGATGAACTTAATGCAAAAAAGTAAAAAAATTTTAGTTTTTATGTTGACATTTTCCAAAAATATGTTTTAAATAGTAAACGTTTATAAAAGTAAACGTTTGTTATAATAAACAACGATCTCTCACATCTCCCAATTGAGAGACCCCGTTCCTCCCGCAGTCAACAAAGCTGCGGGAGGAATTTATAAAAAGACATGGATAGAAAAGCCGCTTACTGGTTTGCTGTTCACACGAGATCTCGCCATGAAAAGCAGGTTGATTCGTTTCTAAAGGAAAAATGCATTGATTCATTCCTTCCCCTTATCAAAACATTAAGCCGCAGAAGAGATAGGAGGGAATTTGTTGACTTGCCTCTCTTCCCGGGATATCTGTTTGTAAATATACCATTAGATAATGTATTCGATGTAAAAAGTACACGTGGTGTGGTAAGAATAATTGGTACAGACCCTTTCACGCCAACACCCATTCCAGAAAAACAAGTAAATGATATAAAAATACTGGTAAATAGTAATGTTAAACTCGACCCTTACAAGTATTTACAAAGCGGCACAAAGATACGAGTTAAGGCTGGTCCTCTGATGGGGATAGAGGGTATTCTTTTAAAGAGAAAAGCAAACTACCGGGTAGTTGTTTCGGTAGATCTATTACAAAGGGCTACTGCAGCGGAAGTCTGCATAGCCGATATCGAGCCGATTGATTAAAAAAGAGTAATGGTTCAATGTACCGCAGAGATTGCAAGTAGGGTAATAGACAAAGCGCTGATAGCTGTCAGCCGTGGTTTGCTCTAATTAAGATTCAATCGGAAAAACAGTATCAAGTTGTTTGTGTTATGTAAGTTACATTAATAACATCTATGTAACTGAGAGGGATACACTCTATAATCATCTTGCACTTCAAACTGTTCCTATCGCTTTAATTAATGCTATTTCTATTCAAATTAGGTTGTGTTTTTCTTAATATAAATGAACTCATTACCCACCCCTTTATCCCTTCCCAGAGGGGAGTTATTGATTCCCCTCTAGAGAGGGGTCAGGGGCATAAGCGTTAACTTAAGAAAGAGCTATAGCATTTAAAAGTGAAATATCGAATGTAGAACAAGGAATATTGAATTTCGAAGGAAAAAAACTTAACAATTCGACATTTTTTGTTCGATATTCGATATTTAATTGCATTTAAACTGAAGTAGCTTCTTAAGTTAACGCTTATGGGGGTCAGGGGTGTGTTAAGAATTTGATATGCCTCACAAACCCACACAACCAGAAAGTTTAAAATTCCTGTAAATAAATATTATGGCTAACCAGGAAGAAATTACACAATATAATATCCTCCAGTCACTTGAAAACTGCGAGCAGATATCGCAGCGTCAGCTTTCCTCGCAATTGGGTATTAATGTAGCCTCTATAAATTTTGCATTAAAAAAACTCACCAAGAGGGGTTTTGTGAAGATGCTCGGCGCCAACCCTCGTAGGATGCAATATATTTTGACGCCCAAGGGAATAGCTGAAAAAACACAGATTGCCTATAAATTTTTTGACAGAAATTTTCATTTCTATAAGGCCGTTCGAAAAGACGTTGAAGAGAAGATTGGTAGTATTCCATTTAATGACAAAAAACGTGTGGCTCTTTACGGCGTTACAGACCTGATGGAGTTGGCATATCTTGTTATCCAGGATAAAGAACTGGAGCTTGTTGCAATTGTTGACGATGAAATGAAGATCAGGATATTTGGTTATCACGTAATAGGTATCGAGGAAATAAATACCCACACCCCCGACTTTCTCTTGTTAACGAAAGAACTGGATGCTGATAAAATGGAACAAGTACCCTATTCCACGATAATTGTTGATATCAGGATTTAGGAATGGAAGCGGAATTTCCTCTGTGCTATTTTCGCATCTATTTAAGCAATTGCAAAAAAGATAGGGTCGGGGACAATACAATCGTAACCTTCTTCTCCATAGAGGATTTTTAAAAAATATGAAAAAGGCATTAATAACAGGAATTACAGGGCAGGACGGTTCCTATCTGGCAGAATTTCTCCTATCAAAGGGTTACGAAGTTCACGGTCTTATTCGCCGTTCCAGTACCTTTAATACCGACAGGATTAACCACCTTTATCAGGATCCTCATGATCCCAAAGCGCGACTTTTTCTTCATTATGGAGACCTTTCTGATTCCGGACAAATAACAAATCTCATTTACAACATCCAGCCAGATGAAATCTACCATTTAGCAGCACAGAGCCATGTGCGTGTTAGTTTTGACATGCCAGAATTTACAGGAGATATTACAGGGCTGGGGACTACGAGGTTGTTGGAGGCAGTTAGAAGAAGTGGCATTAAAACTAAATTTTACCAGGCCAGTAGCAGTGAGATGTTTGGGGACGCCCTACCTCCTCAGAATGAAGAAACCCATTTTAGGCCAAGAAGCCCCTATGCCGCTGCCAAGGTCTATGCCTACTGGATGACGGTTAACTATAGAGATGG
>JAUSDH010000065.1 GCA_030650655.1 Candidatus Brocadiaceae bacterium | reverse complement strand
TATGGTCGCCTTGAGTCTCGTGGAGCTTCCTGATAAAGGAACCGTCTATTTTGATATAGTCGACCTCCATTTCTTGCAGATATTTAAAAGAGGTAAAGCCAACCCCAAAGTCATCCAGCGCAAAACTGCACCCGATTGCTTTTAATTCCCGGATGAATTTAATGGCCCTGTCTAAGTCACGAATAGCCGCTGTCTCTGTTATTTCAAAGATCAGGTGCCTGGGGTCTACGACTGTTTCGGTTATCGCAGATTTCAAGAATTCCAGAAATTCTTTCTCCTCCAAATCTTTTCCCGAGAGGTTTACACTGAAGGATAATACTTTACCCTGTTTACACAAAATTGATTGTGTTCTTAATGTTTTTTTAATGATTATACGGTCGATGTTGGTAATGAACCCCAGTGTTTCCGCCGTATCGACAAATGCCCCGGGAAGAATTATTTCTCCATTCTTACTACGTTTTCGTGCAAGCGCCTCGTAATGGTGTATCTGATTGTCTTTCAGGTCTAAAATGGGTTGAAACCACGGCTCAAAACGTTCTTCTTCAATGGCCTTCTGGATGCGCCCTTTCCAATCCATCCTTGAGTGTATTTTCTCCAATACCAGGTCTTCTATGTGGTAAAGATGTATTCTGTTACGCCCAAGTTCTTTGGCTTGGTAGATAGCGGCATCTGTCTTGGTAATAAGTTCTTTTGTCGTATTCCCGTCTCTTGGATAAAGGGCTATGCCTATACTTGTAGTTACGTGACCGGGTATTTCCACAAATCGGGATTTTTCTAGTCTCTTTCTGATTTCTTCGGCAGTCTCCATCCCTTCCTTTTCATCTCTGGCTGGAAGAAAAATGGCAAATTCATCCCCGCCCGTACGACCCAAAATACTTTCCCTTACATCTTTATCTACATAATGTTTATCTGCCTCAAAGAGGGTGGTAGTGAGAAATTCAGCCACGTGACGTAATACATTGTCTCCGGTACTATGCCCATAGGTGTCGTTGATTGATCTAAACCCGTCAATATCCATCAAGAGAAGAACCCCCGTCTGGTTATAAGTCTTATTATGAGATAACCATTCATTCAGTCGTTCCGTAAAGCATGTCCGGTTGAAAAGGCCAGTCAACTCATCATAGGTGGTAAGGTATTTTATTCGGTCTTCATTTTTAATTTTTTCCGTAATATCTTCTTGTATTGCAAGAAAGTGGGTGATTTGTCCCTTCTCATTTCTAATGGGGGTAATTAAACCATTCCCCCAGTAGTGCTGACCGTTTTTCTTCTTGTTTTTGAATATGCCCCGCCAGGTCTTTCCTCCAACAATAGTCCCCCATAACTCTTCATACGCTGCATGTGAAGTCTCTCCAGAAGCGAGTATGCGGGGATTCTGGCCGATTACTTCTCCCTTGGCGTATCCTGTGACGTGCTCGAACATCGTGTTTACATATTCGATATGTCCTTTCCCGTCGGTAATGAACACAATATTGATGCTCTGATCAATAGCAGTGAAAAGCCTTCTGATTTCTTCTTCTGCCTGTTTGCGATTAGTGACGTTCTCTTCAAGCGCCTTAACTTTTTCTTCGAGTTTTGCAGTTACCACTGCCAGGTGAATCTTGTGGAATTCCTTTTCATCAGAAATCAGCCGTTTTTCAACCAGCACTTCGGGACATTTTTCCCTTTCCATGACGGATTTAAGTTCCTCCCAGAACTCTTCGAGAGACTTTGTCCTTGTAATAAAGGCCTCTGCCCCCAGGGAGAGTGCGAGTTCCCTGTCCCTGCTGCCCGTATAAATTGAAGAGTAGAATACACAGGGAATGGAACTCAGATTTGGATCCATTTTGATATTTCTGAGGAGGATAAAGCCATCAACCTTAGGCATCATGACGTCGGTGATGATCAGATCGGGTTTATGGATTTTAGCCTTTTCGAAGCCATCCTGTCCGTCTACCGCCTCGATAACTTCATGGCCGTGTTTTTCTATAAATGACTTCAGCACTTCCCTGGCTAAAGAAGAGTCGTCAACTAACAGGATTTTCATAGTTTGTTTATTAGCAAATGTTCAGGAATTTAAATCTTTTGTGACTTTGCTGGTTCAATCGTCCTCGATTGAACCGAAATGTTTCGGTTCAGGCTACAAGCCTGAACCAGCACAGAGTTTCAATTTACCCACGAAAAACACGAAAATGGCTAAATTCAATGTATTTCTTTTCGCATGTTTTGTGGGTAATATACAATTGTCGAAGGCAGCCTGATTTAGTATTACCTCATGTATGTTATTCTAAATATTTCCAGTCCTAGCGCTTAGCGTCTTTGCGAATAATTGGTCTTCGATCGGCAACTGGTGACTTTTTGCCAGGGGTAGTAAAGTCTGTTAATCGGTGTTCACTGGTAGGAAAATTATCCCCTAAATAGGACTGGCGAGCAACGGGGTTGCTTAGAATTTCCTGCGTAGTGCCGCTGGCAACGACCGTGCCTTCGCTTATTATATACGAGCGATTTGTTATGCTCAAGGCTTCTCGGACATTATGGTCGGTGATGAGCAGCCCGATCCCTTTGTTTTTGAGCTTCAAAACGATATCCTGTACTTCGCTGACAGCAATGGGGTCTACTCCGGTAAACGGTTCGTCGAGAAGTATCATGGTGGGTGAACTGGCGAGCGCCCGGGCGATTTCGAGCCGTCTTCTTTCGCCGCCGGAAAGGGTGAATGCCTTATTTTTTGCCAGCGATTTTAAGTTAAATTCGGTAAGCAGTTCAATCAGGCGTTTGTATTTATCGTCGGAATTGTATCGGCGAGTTTCCAGGATTGCGAGGATATTTTCTTCCACTGTCAGACGCTGGAAGACAGAAGGTTCCTGGCATAAATAACCCATTCCTTTCCTTGCCCGAAGGTAAATGGGGAGGTTGGTAATATCCTCATTCTGGAAGATTACCCGACCGCTGTCCGGCCGGATAGCGCCGATAATCATATTGAAAGAGGTGCTTTTGCCTGCGCCGTTTTGGCCGAGCAATCCTACGATTTCACCGTCATTGACCTCGAAGCTTACCTGTTTTACGACGGTGCGTTTGCCGAATGATTTTGTTAACCCTTCTGCTCTTAATAAATTCATGGTATTAATTCATAAATCCCTTTTTTAGGGAAATTCTCACTGGAACAATATATAGATTCCGTCTTGTTCCCACGTTCTGCGTGGGAACACAGTCCTTGACGCTTTGCGTCCCGTTTACAACGTGATAAAATCTATTTCTAAGATAGAATTATCATTTTTTAAATAATTCCTTGCACTTGAATAAACCCAATTCGAAGGATCGTCAATGTATCCTCTCCTCACCGGGTTGTAATGGATGTACTCTATTTTTTGTCGCAACATTTCTTCCGATTGTATCAATTGTGGATGAAATCCCTCCTGCCATACCTGATATGTTCTATCGTTTTTAAAGTCCTTCTTTTCTTCCTTAAATTGTGTAAGTAATCACGTATTATTTTTGCTTTCTGCAAAATCGATAATCTTTCGTGCAGTATACGATTTAAATCGCATCATGTTATTGCTTAAATCCTCTGAGCTAACAATCATGTGCAAATGGTTTTCGAGAATAACGTAGGAAAAAATCTTTAAAGAACCAGTCTCTCTCAGAAAACTCAGACTTTCTATTATAATATCAAACATCACTGGTGAGGTAAAGATTGCAATCCAGTTAACAACGGTACAAGTTACGAAGTAAGGGCTAGTGTTATGAAAATATTTATATCGACTTCTCATAGTCTTGACGCAGCGCGTCACTTGTGGCATTCCCACGCAGAGCGTGGGAACGAGTACAAAAATTATGTTTGTAAAATGGTTATCGTTACCGTAACCGCCTCACGATACGGGCTTCGTTACCAGACTGTGCCAAATGAGCAATTTTCCCTCTTTCTGGAAATTCAATCCCCACTTTGATGGTTAAAATGGCTCAAAATGCCACAAAACTAGAAGAAATATTGGCAATACTTAGGTGTTTATCCCCACTTCCTGAATAAAAAAGTTCATTTGGCACAGTCTCTACCCTTACCCTGCTTACTTTAATTACTTCATAAACTTGATATTATTCAACGGCCAGAATACAAAGAATGCCTTGCCGACGATGTTCTTTTCAGGGACGAATTTCCAGACACGGCTGTCATTGCTGTTTCTGCTGTTGTCGCCCATCATGAAGTAATCCTTCTCGCCCAATTGTACTGGCTGGGTTGTGCCCCATGTGCCGGCAGAGAGCTCGGTGTAGTAAATGTCATGAAAAATCTGAATATTTTCAAAGGTTGCGTTTACATGAGTACCGCCGAAACGAACCCTGCTCGTATCAAATGGACGCACGTCTGGCAGTTTCCCGGCATCATTGTCGAATACAAAGGCTTTTTTATTATCTATCGAAAGTGATACGATACCATCCACATTTGAAAATGTTATGTTGTGTTTTTGTTCCGTTTGTATGTGAATGTCTTCTTCCATAACAACATTTTCAGCTTTCTTAAGACAACCTTTTGCGTTCGTATCGTTCGTTGGAATGATGGCAGTAAATACGTCATTATTCTTTTCCAGAACAATTTCCAGGCTTTTGGAACCTTTTAATGGTGTTACGTCGAAGCTTATCTTTATATCTCCCATTTCATTGCTGCCAGCCCTGTTATTGTAACCATTATGGTCTGATATCCTTCGTCCAAGCGTCACCAATGACGGGTCAGAACTGCCTTGTGACGTATTATTCAAGGTGAGTGAATCTTTGTGAATCGTCCAGGCATTGCTATCGGTTACCCATGTTGGAATAGCTTCTTCTTTTGTTGAATAACGGCTGTTATAAACAGGCATCCACAGCGTTTCCTGTACAGAGTCGGGTTTTCTTTGTATCTTGTCGTTGATATAAATATCGCCGTTGATGATTTGAAGTTTTTCACCTGGTAGACCAATAAGCCGTTTAATGTAATTCTTTGTTTTCTTTGAGAATCGAGTCGAGCCACACCGTGGGCAGCGCAATCCGTCGTGCCATTCAGCATCAGGCATCTGTGCAGAACAGCTTTTGCATGTAAGATCATACAGTGGATAAACAAACACGGTAACATCCCATCGTTGCGGGTTTTTAAATTTCAACCAGAATTTGTTGACCAATATCCTATTCCCGCCGTGGTTTACCCGATTCGACAGGTCTGCCCAGGGGGTTGTGATTTTACACTTTGGACACGTTCCCTTTCTCCACAGCCATGCAGGCCAGTTGTATCGTATCCTGTTATTGCAGTTGTTGCAATAGAGAGAAGCGCTCATCTCGAACTGGCAATTGGGGCAGGTTGCACTTTCGCTTTGACGGTCGGCGTAAAAGAACCAGCCGCAATTTTGGCATTTCACATCTTTGTGTTCGCCCAGTAAGGTTGGAGCCATCGAGCCGGTAGGGATTTTAAATGCCTCCACCACAAAATAGCGGATGGCGAAGGCTAGTGCAATGGCGAAGGCTATCGATTCAATATTTTCGCGTAACTTGCCTTTACGTTTTTTTGTCGTGTTATTTAGCTTGAGGGTCGGTTGTTTTTCTTTTATATCTGCCACTCTGCACCTCATTCATCAACGGAAAGCACAGACAAGAATGCCTTTTGTGGGATTTCCACGTTTCCTATGGATTTCATCCTTTTTTTACCTTCTTTCTGTTTTTCCAAAAGTTTTCGTTTTCGGGTAATATCGCCGCCGTAACATTTAGCGGTTACATTTTTTGCAATGGGACGGATCGATTCCCTTGCAATAATCCTGCTTCCGATTGCCGCCTGCAATACAACCTCAAACAGATGTCGCGAGATTTCGTTCTTAAGCTTTTTCACCAATTTCCTGCCCTTAATATCAGCATCTTTCCTGTGTACAATAGTCGAAAGGGCGTCTACGCGTTTACTTGCCACAAAAATATCCAACTTTACAAGGTCCGCAGTCTCATATCCAATAAAATCATAATCCAGTGTGCCATAACCCCTCGTGGCGGACTTCATCTTGTCAAAGAAATCGAAGATAATCTCGGCTAGCGGCAGTTCGTAGATAAGGATCGCACGCTTTTCACTGAGATATTCGGTACTCTTGTATCTTCCCCTGCGCCCTTCGGCAAGCTGCATAATTGCTCCCAGATACTCAGTTGGCAGGATGAAGCTGGCACGTACCATCGGTTCGCGAAATTCCTCGATTTCACCTACCGGCGGCACTTTTTCTGGGTTATCAACCTTGATTATCTCTTTGTTTATTTTCAATATTTCATACGTTACGTTGGGTGCAGTCTGCACAATGTTGATGTTGCTCTCACGTTCCAGACGTTCCTGGACGATCTCCATATGCAAGAGTCCAAGGAATCCGCACCGAAACCCAAACCCAAGCGCCTGCGAGGTCTCCGGCTCAAAGGTAAATGATGAATCGTTCAGGCTCAACCGTTCCAATGCCTCGCGAAGCAGGTGAAAGTCGGCGTTATTTGTCGGATAAATGCCGCAGTACACCATAGCCATGGGCGGCCGGTAGCCAGGCAGCGCCTCAGCCGTCCTATCCCTATTATGAGTAACCGTATCCCCCACTTTGACATCATGAAGGGATTTGATATTGGCAATGCAGTAGCCAACTTCTCCAGCAGAAAGGCTGGCTTTTACTACCATCTTGGGCTTAAAGATGCCTACTTCTTCCACCTTGAAAGAACTGTTTGTCTTCATCATGTATATCTCATCGCCCACCTTAACGGAACCGTCGAAGACACGCAGATAAACAACGACGCCGCGATACTCATCATATATCGAATCGAAGATCAGGGATCGTAATGGTGCGTTCGGGTTGCCTTTTGGTGGAGGGATGCGTTTGATAACGGCATCGAAGATTTCGTCAATACCTTTTCCGGTCTTTGCGCTTACCATCAAGGCCTCTTCGGGAGCAATGCCTAAGGTCTTTTCCATTTCGTTAAGCACGTCATCGGGACGGGAGTTTGGCAGGTCTATCTTGCTGATGACAGGGATGATTGCCAGATTAAGCTCCATGGCAAGATAGGCATTGGCGACCGTCTGTGCCTCAACGCCCTGCGAGGCATCCACCAGCAAGAGCGCTCCTTCGCATGCGCCAAGACTCCTGGAGACCTCGTAACTGAAGTCCACGTGACCGGGCGTATCAATCAGGTTTAAATTGTATTCCTTGCCCTCTCGCACAAGTTTCAATGCTACCGCACTGGCCTTGATGGTAATTCCACGTTCGCGTTCCAGGTCCATATCATCGAGCATCTGGTTACGGAATTCCCTGGACGTAATCGTATGCGTCTTTTCCAGCAGACGATCCGCCAGGGTGGATTTCCCGTGGTCAATATGTGCAATTATACAGAAATTTCTAATGCTTCCAGTAGACATCCTGCCGCTCCTATAATCCCCGCATCATTTCCAAGCTGTGAAAATACTATTTTCGTTTCTTTGGCTGATGCCTCAAAGGCCTTTTCCTTGATTACCTGTTTGATAGGGTTCATCAATAAATCTCCAGAGCCTATCATTCCACCTGTCAATACGATTACTTCCGGATTTAATACATGCATAATATTTACGAGGGCGACACCGAGATAATGCCCGGTCTCTTTGATAATGTCCAATGATGCCTTATCACCCTGGAAGGCTGCGTCGTTGATCATCTTTGCCGTGATTTCCACGGAATCTTTTAGCGATGACGGCACGCCGCTCTTTAATGACTCTTTAAAACGCCGTACCATGGACGTAGCAGAGGCGTATGCCTCGATACATCCGTAATTGCCGCAACTGCATTTCGGTCCATCCATCTGGATTACCATGTGACCAATCTCCGCGGCTACGTTATTGACGCCGTGCCAGAGTTTATTATTGATAATGATACCCCCGCCAATCCCCGTACCGATGGTGAGCATTACCAGGGAATCTGCTTCTTTTCCTGCTCCCACCCATTTCTCGCCCCATGCAGCGGCATTGGCATCGTTTTCCAGTACACAGGGTACGGAAAACCTTTCTGATACCCTGCGTTTGATAGGTATATTCCGCCATAGTGGCAGATTGGGTGAAAATAAAATCGTTTCGCCTTTTTTATCGACAAGACCAGGAGAGCCCAGCCCGACGCCTATTATATTGGTAGGGGCAGGTTTTAAACCTGCCCCTACTTTTACTATCAGTTCAAATATTTGATTGGATATTGTCTGCGGGTCGGCGTTGTTGTCTGTTCTTATGGAAAGCCGGTGGTGGATCTTCCCATCCCTGTCGACAAGACCCGCCTTCAGGTTCGTACCACCCAGGTCAATACCAATAACATAATTACCCAATAATATGTATCCTTATTTTTCCGTCTATTTATATAAACGAAAAATTCTAACAAAAGTCTTGTGCTAAGTCAAATTATATGCAACTGTTAGAAACAGATTCTTGCCTGTTTACTATCGTGTGTAGTATAATATGCACTATTACAGTAATGGTGTTAATTAGAGTTTTTCTACTTTCGGAGAAATTCAGGAGTTGAGGGTGTCTATGCTTAGGTTAAGATTCCACGGCAGGGGCGGTCAGGGTGCAAAGGTTGCCAGCAGGGTGATCGGGACTGCTGCCTTTTATGAGGGGTACTATGCCCAGGACTTTCCCCTCTATGGCGCCGAGCGGAGGGGCGCCCCTATAGCCGCATTCACACGCATATCGAAAGAACCTATCCTTGAACGTGGCGTAATAGCAGAGCCGGACATTGTGATCGTGCTGGATGAAACCCTCATGGAAGATCCTCTTGCGCACCCATTGTCAGGGCTAAAAGAGGGTGGTGTCGTTTTTGTCAATACCACTCATAGTCCAGTCGAGACAAAATCAAAGTACGAAGTGACGGCGCAGGTCATTACCTTAGATATAACAAAGATTGGCTTAGAAATGCTGGGATTGCCCGTCTTGAGCACTTTAGCTGGCGGCGTTGCATCGAGGATTGCAGGTCTTGGTGAAGATGCTTTAAGAAAAGCCGTTGAGAAGGAGGCATCTGAGATCATAACAGATAGGGGGCTTGTATTAAAGAACATAGAGGCATCACTCCATTGTTTTCATACCATTCAACCAATAGAAATAAAGACAACCGAAGTCGTTCACAAAGGAAGTCCTGTTGTTGATGTGCCATTCGAAACCGCCGTGATTTCCAGTCCTGCTATCAATACGACAGGGAATACTCCTTTGCGAAAGACCGGTAACTGGCGGGTATTTAAGCCTGTCTGGAATTACGATATCTGCACCAAATGTATGATCTGCGTTGCCAGATGTCCCGATGGCTGCATTGCTGTGAATGAAGATGGCTTTCCCTATACGGACTACGATAACTGCAAGGGATGCATGATCTGTGCTGAGGAATGTCCCGTAAAGGCAATTGAGAGGGTGCGGGAGGTGCATGCATGGTGAATATGAATATTGTAAGAGCAGGTTTCAAACCGGTCCCTACTAGAAATAAAAAGGAGATAGGGAAAATCAAAGCGCGGCACTGCCGCAACCAAAAGACCCCTTTCTTTCCCCTCCTTGTGAAGGAGGGGAGGAAGGGATGGTAAGATTAAAAGCTTCCTATGTCCTCCTTCGTAAAGAGGGATACAGGGGCATAAGCGTTAACTTAAGAAAGAACTATAGCATTTTAGAGCAAAATATCGAATGCAGAACAAGGAATATTGAATTTCGAAGGAAAAAAACTTAATAATTCGACATTTTCTGTTCTATATTCGATATTTAATTGCATTTAAATTGAATTAACTTCTTAAGTTAACGCTTATGGGACACAGGGGGGTAAAAAACTTTCCTAAACTTGTCCTCGTGAAACTTGTCCCCGTGAAAATGGGGAATGGGGAAAAGAAATTTTTACAGGGTAATACTATAAGTTAGTTGGACAACTTAAACACAAATCAACGAAGGGAGGCAAGGGGATAGTTCCGCAAGAGAAGGGTATTTCCAAACTTGGTTTGGATATGAACGAGTTAGACGAAAATCCATTAAGGAGGAGAGAATGAATATATTCGTAGGCAGTTTGTCGAACGATACAACCGAAGAGGATTTGCAAAAGGCTTTCGAGGCCTTTGGGCAGGTAAAATCCGTTACTATCATAAAAGATATGTTTAGCCGGGAATCAAAGGGGTTCGGATTCGTGGAAATTCAATCTAAGGCTGAAGCCCAGGCTGCAATCAACGGGTTGAACGGCACAATGTTAAAGGGAAAAGCGCTCAATGTCAATGAAGCCCGCCCTCGCGAGGAAGGACGACGGGGTGGAGGTAGACAAGGTGGAGGAGGGCGTTTCTAGTATATTGATTCATTAAATACTTTACATGTTATTTGTCATTGCGAGCATCAGCGAAGCAATCTTAAATTTTCACAGTGTAAGAGATTGCTTCGTTGCTCCGCTCCTCGCAATGACATTTGCATTCGTATAGGTATTTACGAAACGATATACTGGCTAACGAGAGATTTTGGAATTTCAAACAATTAGTTCCTCCCCATTGACTTCGTCGTGAGC
>JAUSDH010000063.1 GCA_030650655.1 Candidatus Brocadiaceae bacterium | reverse complement strand
ATTGTACCAGGAATATTTAAGAAGGTTATTCCTGCTATTCCTCAAATAATTTTTCTAAAGATATTCAAAAACTCGGATGTTAATAGCCTTTTCTCACTGGGAAATATTTTGGTTGCTACCAAATAATCCCTGAAAAAATCTACTGAATACTTTGCTTTTTGTCTCCTTTCCCTTTCTCAATACTCTTTCGGATCAGGCTTCGCAAGATAAAGCTGCGTTCAGCGCCGCCTAAAAGTCTGTTGAAGCTATCATACAGGGTTGGATCGGCTATCAGCGCGCCAATGGTGCCTTCCCCATGTTCAATCTCAACGGTAATCTTTTTGAGAGATTCAGAGGTGGTAACCAGATTCTCCATGAGTTGCTTCCCTTTAGGGTCGTAAATCAGGGAGTGGAGCAGCCCTTCTCCGTTTTGGAAGGTTTTTACGCTTTCGTTAAGTGATGCCGATACGTTGCTTAGTGATTCAACAAAACCGCTTTCATCCAGCTTTTTAAAAAACTTTGAAAATGACTCAATGATACCAATTCCGCTCTCAAGAACTGTGGTATAGTTGATTGGTTCTGCACTTTTTATTGAATCTCCATCCTCCACAATGGGTTCAAGGCACGCCCCTGATGTAATCTCTACATAAGAATCCCCCGTTACATAGCTCAACCATTTAATAGTAGCAACGGAATCGCGGGTTATATTCTTCTGAACGGATTTATTTACCTGGAGTAATACCTCGGTTCCTACGCAAGGCAATTCTCTGGGTAAAATGACGCCTTTTACCTGCCCTATTCCTACGCCCATAAATCGTACTGGAGCGCCTGCCTGCAATCCATACACATTCAGGAATTTTGTTTTTAACGTAATTTGAGGTTCAAAATATCCTTTCTGGGTACCGAGAATGAATACCATAGCTCCAAATCCTATCAGTGTTATTAGTGTAAAGATTCCCGCCCTTAATTCAGCTATTTGTTCTTTTGTCATAAAAAGCCCCTTCTACACACAAATATTACCGCTTATAAAACCCTTTACTACCTGAATATTCGAGGATACAAGTTCTTCCCAAGTGCCGACGGCAACAATCTTCCCTTCATGGAGCATGGCAATCCTGTCTGAAACGGTTTTCACGCAGTGCAAGTCGTGTGTTACTACAATAGTGGTTATTCCTAACTTCTTTTGTAATTCGATAATCAACTCATTAATGCGCTGGGCAGTCATAGGGTCCAATCCAGTCGTGGGTTCGTCATACAAGATGATTTTTGGTTCGGTAGCAATTGCCCTTGCCAGTCCGACTCGTTTCTTCATCCCCCCGCTCAATTCGGCCGGCATCTTCTCTTCAATGCCACTCAAGCCAACGACGTGCAGTTTTTCAGCTACCCGTTCTTGAATTTCCCTCTCTGTTAGCTTCAGATGTTCCCGTAGCGGATAGGCAATATTTTCAAACACCGTAAGTGAATCAAACAACGCTGCCCCCTGAAACAACATTCCTATGTGTTCCCGCAGCGCAATCAATGCTTCTTCATTCATTTGGGTCACGTTTTGATTCAGCACCGTAATATCACCCTTGTCAGGCTTCATGAGTCCAATTAATTCCTTCAGGAGTACACTCTTTCCCGAACCACTCCCTCCGAGGAGTGATATAATTTCACCCCCTATTATGGATAAGTTTATACCGTTATGGACTAAAAGTCCATTGAAGGATTTATATACGTTCTTAAATTCAATAATTACCTTAGACATAATTAAGACACGGATTTACAGATATCACAGATAATTAATTAGAATACAATTAAAAATAGTTTTGTCAGGAAAAAATCTGAAATCAAGATTGAAATTGAAATAGTCACGACGGTAATTGTTGTAGAACGACCGACTCCCGTTGTACCGCCTGTCGTTTTTAATCCAAAATGACAGCCAATTACTGCAATGAGCAAACCAAAAAATACTGTCTTCCCAATACCACTTAATAAGTCAGAGATCTTAACGGCTGTTAAGACTGAATTAATATAGAAGGTACGGTCTATATCGAGCTCAGATAATGCAATGACCATACCTCCAAAAATCCCCACAATATCAGCTGTAACCGTGAGCAGTGGCAATGCAATCATTGCAGCAAGCATCTTCGGAGTTACTAGTTTTTTAATGGGGCTTGCCCCCAGTGCCCGCATGGCATCGATTTGCTCGGTCACCTGCATGGAACCGATTTCTGCTGCAATACCTGATCCGACCCTTGCGCCTACCATAATAGACGTCAGAACAGGGCCCAGTTCTCTCACGAGGGATAGCGAAACTACACTGCCGACATACATCTCTGCGCCGTATATACTCAATCCATAGATTGTCTGAAGGGCCATGACCATTCCCGTAAATAGGGCAATAATATCAACGAGAAGGAGTGAACCTGCGCCAAAGTTATCAACTTCCCGTAACACGAGTTTCAAATTGAATGGAGGTACAAAAATTCCACCAAGTCCTTTAACCGTTAATAGGGTTACTTGCCCCATTGAAAGGATAAACTTTTTAGCGATGATATCAATGGATAATAAAATATTCATGGGCAATCGTTATTGTTCCCTATAAGTTCGAAAATTTAAATGATTTTATTATATTCTCAAAATCTTCTCTAACATAATTAAATGAATTAACTGGAGCCCAGTATACCAGGTCGTATACCTTATTCCCAAACTTGATGACGTAGGATTCGACCTTGAGTTTATGATTATCTATTTCACCCACGCAAATGGTATGCATTGCCTGTTGGTTATCTACAAGCATAGGTTCGTTCAATAGTATTTTCTTATTTTTCATTCCGATAAAAAGCTGATTATTTAGCATCTTCAGGGAAACTTTCTTGTTCTCTATGTTGCTGGAGATAAAGGCTATCATGGCGTGATATTGTTTATGCCACAAGGCGATATCTTCTTTACCTACCTTAATCATTTCCCACCCTTTTCCTGGAATGTTTACTGTATAGTTTTTATGTGGTGGTGAAAGGATACCATCTTTGACCTGCAATTGAGCGCAACCGAGCATTAATATAAAACAGGGTACACCCAGCCAGCGGATTACATATTTAATTTGAAAATAATGCAATAATTACTCCTTACAAAAAAATCTTTATCAGTGGTTATGTCCTTATATCCACAAGATTTCATCCTGTCAAGTATTTTTTCGAAGCAACTGTGTCAATCTTTTGGGTAACAATGCTTGACTTATTATTACCGTTCATTTAACATAAACGAAGATACAGATTTTCGCAGATATATAAAAATAATTTAATCTTTTAATTTTTAAAATCCTGATAATCTGCGCTTATCCGCATCCAAAGAAGGAACCCGATAAAAATATGATTTCTGTCGATACGGCTGTGAAAATAGTTACCGATGTAACGGAGCCACTGCCAGCCAAAACAGTGTCTTTTGAGAGTGCCCTGGGATTGTGCCTTGCACAGGATGTCCAGTCAGACATTAATATGCCCCCATTTGACCGTTCGGCAATGGATGGTTATGCTGTGATTGCAGAAGATACCGCTCGTGCCCCGGTTGAATTGACTGTGATTGAGGATATTGCAGCCGGTCACATGCCCACGAAAAAGGTGAAGCGTAGACAGGCGTCCAAGATCATGACAGGCGCTGCCGTACCCGAAGGGGCTGATGCTGTGGTCAAGGTGGAGGAAACAGAAGACCTTTTGCCACATAATCGAGTAAGAATTCTCAGGACAATTGACAGGGGAAGAAACATCTCTAAAATGGGCGAAGATATGAAGGTCGGGCAGGTAGTACTCCAAAAAGGCATGCCCGTCAGACCCCAGGAAATCGGTATTCTTGCCACCGTGGGAAAGTCCTGTGTAGAGGTATTTTCTGCGCCAACAGTAGGCATTATTTCTACCGGTACTGAACTAGTGGATGTCGAATCCAAACCCGCCGCCGCGCAGATTAGAAATAGCAATGGTTATTCCCTGGCGGCGCAGGCCAGGCGTTTGAAGGCAGACGTTGAACTATTGGGAACTGTTAAGGATACCAAAGAGGAAATCTCCCGTATCATGCACAGAGGTTTACAAAAGGATATCCTGATCCTTTCCGGCGGCGTTTCTATGGGAGAATATGACCTCGTGGGTGATGTAATGAAGGATTTAAAGACCCATATCTATTTCGAGAAAGTTGCATTGAGACCCGGGAAACCCGTCATTTTTGGTAAAAAGGACAAAACCCTGATTTTTGCTCTACCGGGAAATCCCGTTGCATCCTTTGTCACTTTTGAACTTTTCATTTACCCAGCTATACGGAAAATGATGGGATTTACCAGCCACCACAGAACTATTTTCAAGGCGTCCCTTGAAACGGAAATACTCGTCAAGAGGAAACGCCGCGAATATCGCCCTGCATTCCTTCGCATGCAAAACAACGCGTGGGTAGTTACGCCTGTGGAATGGCATGGTTCTGCTGATCTACTATCTACCACCAGGGCTAACTGTTTACTTATTGTTCGTGAAGACGCAGAAAAATTTACCGTTGGACAATTGGTCGACGTTGTCCCTCTCGACTAAATGACCCCATATGTATGTACTGATTTAGGTCGTTAAGCAAGATTTATTCGACTATCTGACAACGTTCAGGACATCGTTCACAAAAATAATGGTCACGACATCGTTCA
>JAUSDH010000111.1 GCA_030650655.1 Candidatus Brocadiaceae bacterium | reverse complement strand
CTGAGAAACTTTTCATTGACTGGTGACTGCCGGTTAGATACGCTGATTGCATCCATGATCGGGATGCTTGTTGGGGGAGGCTTGATATTTCTCTGCAGTATTTTGGGAAAATGGATACTAAAAAAAGATGCCATGGGTTTTGGAGATGTAAAACTTATGGGCATGATTGGCGGGATTACTGGCTGGAAATTGGCTGTGTCGATCTTCTTTGTTGCGCCGTTTTTCGGACTCTTAATGGCCATTCCTGTGTTATTATTTAAGAAAAGCCATTTAATCCCGTATGGGCCATTTTTGTCGTTGGCTGCGCTGGTGTGTATCCTCATGCAAGATTATTTTATAGGACTTGTTAATGTATACGTTCAACTCTTTGTCGTATTATTTTCTGGATTCCATTCATGATACGAACGAATGTAAAAATATCGAATTCCTATGTGGTTAAAATTTCTTTACCGTGAAAGGAGTAAAGGACATATGTTAGAAGGACATGGTGTGGTGCGAGGTCTTTGCCTGTTTGGGATATTAGGGCTGTTGGTTGCTGGTACAGGTTGTGGTCAGCTTAAGAAGCTGCGGCAGGAAAATCAGCAATTGAATGAAAGTATGTCAAGTTTGCAGCAAGAAAATGCAGAACTATCTTCGAAGGCGAGCCGGTACGAGAGCGAGTTAAATCGACTTGAGAATTCAAGAAGGGATCTTGAAGCAAAACTAAAAGGTACAGGGGCGACCGTCAGGATAAAGAATGGCGCTGTTTCTGTATTACTACCCGGTGCTGTATTGTTTGATCCCGGACAAACTACGTTACGGCCTCAATCCAAAGCGACACTCAAGAAGATTGCCGGCATACTGAAGACATCCGCAGCGGGTGAAATAGTCAGAATTGAAGGACATACAGACAATGAGCCAGTTCTGAAACAAAAGGACAAATACAAATCAAACTGGGAATTATCTGCAGCAAGGGCTGCTGCCGTTCTCCACTATATGGTTGAAGAATGCGGCGTTTCTCCCACCAGGGTTTATATTGCTGGATTCGGACAATACCAGCCTTTAGCGGATAATAAATCAAAAACTGGCAAGGCGAAAAACCGGCGTGTGGAGTTTGTAATAGTGCCAAAAGGCGGCGGCTAAAGTCTAACATGATTGTAATTGTAGATTACGGGATGGGAAATCTCCGGAGTGTGGAGAAAGGTTTCGAACGGTTTGGCTTCGATGTCAAAGTTACCGATAATCCTAATGAAGTTAAAAACGCAGACAAATTAGTCCTCCCAGGAGTGGGGGCTTTTCGGGATGCTATGGATGGCTTAAGGCAGAGAGAACTCCTAAGGCCGATTGCAGATTACATCCAATCAGGCAAGCCATTCTTGGGAATATGCCTTGGGTTGCAGTTGTTATTTTCCAAAGGGTATGAAGACGGCGAACATGAAGGTTTAGGCATTATCCCTGGTAAGGTAGTCCGATTTAAATTTTCTGAAAACGGAACAAAGGAAAAGTTGAAGATTCCACACATGGGCTGGAATCAGATAAGTTTTCGAAAAGAGGACAATCCCATCCTGAAAAACGTACCATGTAATGCATATATGTATTTTGTGCATTCTTATTACGTCTGTCCAGAGGATAAAGGCGTCGTTGCTACAGAAACGGACTATGGTGTACGTTTCACCTCTATGGTTTGGCATAAGAACATCTTTGCAACGCAATTTCACCCTGAAAAAAGCCAGCAATACGGGTTAACCATACTCAAGAACTTTGGTAATTTATAAATATATATGCTCATCATTCCCGCCATCGATTTAAAGGGTGGTAAATGCGTGCGATTAACTCAGGGCCAAAAGGACGCTGAGACGGTTTTTTCTGATGACCCTGTGGATGTGGCGAAATCCTGGGAAGATCAGGGTGCTGACTATCTGCATGTAGTTGATCTGGACGGGGCTTTTGAAGGCGTTCCCAAAAATCTTACCATTGTCGAACAAATCATTAAACAGATAAAAGTCCCCATTGAATTTGGCGGGGGTCTAAGGACAACCCAATCTATCAAAACAATGCTCGATATGGGCACAGATCGGGTAATTGTAGGAACAAAGGCCATAGATTCACCGTCGTGGGTAGACGAACTCTGCAAGACATTTCCAGGCCGTATTGCGGTAGGAATTGACGCAAAAAATGGCAAGGTGGCCGTCAAAGGCTGGACTTCCCTGTGTGAGTGGACGGCCATTGACTTTGCCAGGGAAATTGAGAAGGCATCACCCTGCGCTATAATCTTCACGGATATCTCAAAAGACGGCATGCTGCAAGGGCCAAACACTTCAAGTTTAAAAGAACTCTTATTGGCTGTAAAAACCCCTGTTATTGCATCAGGAGGGATTTCTTCCTTGAAAGATATTGAGGAGCTTGGCCGTTTACCTATCGCAGGCATGATCATTGGAAAGGCTTTGTACACCGGACACATCAAACTTTCAGAGGCAAAACGGCTATGTAATTCAATGCACATCAAGAAATAAATAAACCTTAACCAATCATACCGCAGTATTCGCAAGATGCCTGCGGTTAGTCTTACTTTATACCAAGACACTTGTGTTGGAGGTAACCCATGATTCCGTATGAAACAAAAGACATTCGGACCATTGTACTTCTGGGACACGGTGCTTCAGGGAAGACATCGCTGGTAGAGTCCCTGCTTTACAAAGCAGGAGCAACCACACGCCTCGGCAGTGTTGAAGACGGCACTTCAGTCGCAGATTACGATGCCGACGCAAAAGAGAAGAAGCATACGATTGATTCTTCAATTCTGCACTGCAATTGGAAGGGGCGTGAAATCAATATCATCGATACGCCCGGATACATCGATTTTGTTCGAGACGCTATCACCTCTCTCGTTGCTGCAGAAACAGCCCTCATCACAATCTCCGCTACAGACGGTATTCAAGTCAACACCAGAAAACTATGGGATCTGGCCTGTCAAAAAGGACTGGGAAAGATAATTGTTGTTACCAAGATTGACGGTGAAAATATTGATTATCAGGAATTGCTCGATTCCATCAAAAATACCCTGGGATCCACATGTATCCCATTAGTCTTACCTATCGGTACCGGGCATGATTTTCAGGGTGTTGTTAATATCTTCGAATTACCCAACCCCTTATCCAACGGAGTTGTGGGTGACGCGCACTCTGCACATGATGCCTTAATCGAGGCTATTGTTTCTGCCGACGATGCATTGATGGAAAAATACCTTGATGGAAAAGAAATTGACAAGGCAACCCTGCAATCCTGCTTTGTCAAGGCCGTCGCGGGTGGAAATGTCGTACCCATTCTCTGCTGCTCAAACAAGAAGGCTCTGGGAGTCGAAGATGTACTGGATACAATTGCGTATTTTTCACCTTCTCCGCTTGAGGGACTCAAGAGAAAAGCTATTGATATGCAAAAAAACCAGGAAGTCACCTTAGAAGCTACAAGTAACACCCCCTTCTTTAGCGCCTATGTGTTTAAATCAGTGATCGACCCGTTTGTTGGAAAATCAACCTATTTTCGAGTAGTCTCAGGCATGCTGGACAGTGATTTATCATTTTATAATGCAACGAGTAAAAAGATAAATAAGGTTGGCCATATTTACCGTATCTTTGGAAAGGAACAACAACCTGTTTCGCGCGCCATTCCCGGCGATATTATCGCGGTGTCCAAGGTGGAGGATATCCACATTTCAGATACAATTTGCGATTCCAAACATCCTGTGAAATTTCCAGAGATCACATTTCCTACTCCCATGTCCTCCCTTGCCGTGATACCCAAAAGCAAGGGGGCTGAAAAGAAGATCAGCGAATGCCTCCACAAACTTACCGAAGAGGATAAAACCTTTAGAGTTTCCCATGACACCCTAACAAACGAACTGGTGATTACCGGCATGAGTAATCTCCATTTGCAGGTAATAATCAGCCGTTTGAAACGCCGCTTTGGGATTGAAGTGGAATCCCATGCCCCAAAAATCCCTTATAAGGAAACCCTTACAGCAAAGTCACAGGCGCAGTATAAACACAAAAAACAATCAGGTGGTCATGGGCAATACGGAGAAGTACATATCAAGATTGAACCGCTGCCGAGGGGTGCGGGGTTTGAGTTTGTAGATGAAATAGTCGGCGGTTCAATCCCCCGCCAATACATTCCCGCCGTTGAGAAGGGGATTCACGAAGTACTTGACAAAGGCCTATTAATTGGACATCCCATTGTAGACCTGCGGGTACGATTGCACTACGGTTCTTATCATGACGTCGACTCTTCCGAGGCATCTTTCAAGATAGCGGCCGCGCATGCCTTCCAGGACGCCTTCAACCATGCAAAACCTGTGCTTGTTGAGCCAATCGT
>JAUSDH010000021.1 GCA_030650655.1 Candidatus Brocadiaceae bacterium | reverse complement strand
GCCGATCACGGAGAAGAGTTTATGGAACACGGCAAACTCGGCCACGCCAACAATCTCTATAATGATACGGTACGCATCCCTCTGTTCGTGCGGATACCAAGCAATGCATCTGCAACAACCTCCAAAGAGGTGGCCAGTCTTGTCGACATTGCCCCTACTTTGCTTGCTATCGCAGGAGGTAAAGCACCGCTATCCTGGCAGGGACGCGCATTGCTTGATCAGAAAGGGCATGTTTCTCCACGAGAAGAAAGGTATGTACTTGCCCAACTTAATAATGGTATCGTTTCTTCAATGAATGCCCTTATTGGATCAAACTGGAAACTGATTATTAATGACAAAACCCAGGATAAAGAGCTCTACAATCTCATGAATGACCCCACAGAGCGGACCAACGTAACAACTGCAAAACCTGAAAAAACGAAGCAGCAAAGCGATATCCTTCAGAAACTTGTTCTTACGCTGCCACCCGCACCTAAGGCAAAGAAGAATAAACCCCTTCAGAAAGATAAAGAAGAAATGCTGCGGAGCCTCGGTTACATACAATAGAACGGTGGAAACCAGTTCGCCAAAGAATGTTACTCACTCCGCTATTTTCCCCTTTGATGAAATTATATAAAAATATTCAAAAACGTGTGTAATAACCGGTCGTCTCTTTCATACCTCATTTCCTTAACGAGATTCCGTACCCTATTCTTCGCCCTCATGGTTTTTTCTTCCTTTACTATTTTTTATCATTTGGGAAGCAATAGCCTTCACAACGGGGATGAAGCGCTTTATGCCATTATTTCACGAGAAATGTTGGTTACAGGAGACTGGCTCACCCCACAGGTACAGGGAGAACCCTGTTTCAACAAACCTCCGTTGAAGTTCTGGCTGACAGCATTGTGTTTCCGTTTCTTTGGGACTTCCGAATGGGTAATACGGTTCTGGTCGGCGGCGGCGGCAGTAGCATGTGTTTTTTTTACCGTTTTACTGGCGAAAGAATTATTTGGCGAGAAGGAAGCCCTATGGTCTGGGTTTTCTCTCACCACATGTTTTCATTTCATGTATGAGCATTGCGCCAAGACAGGCGAAATGGATGCAATCCTGTTATTTTTCCTGATAAGCAGCCTGTACTTTTTGATTCGCAGCGAGAAAAATCCACGCTTGTTAACGATCAGTTTGGCTCTGATGGGATTGGCGTCGCTTACAAAAAACTTCGCCGGCTTTTTGCCGCTTGGGATCGGATTTCTGTACCTGCTAACCACCGGAAAATGGAGAACCTACCGTGTCTCTGGCATCATTCAGGCCGTTCTTTTGTTCTTGATTATTTCTACCGGCTGGATTATTGCAATGGTACTCATGCATAAGCATACATTTCTTAACGAATTTTTCATACAACAGGTTTATAACCGGGCGACCTCAACAGAATACGGTACGGGGGTAAAGGCTGCCCGGAGCTTGACCGGAGGAATTCTTTTTATCGGGAAAACGATTTTGAAAGGTTTCTATCCCTGGTCACTGCTGTTGCTGCCGTGTTTAGTATGGGCATTTTTACAGACCCCCCATTGGAGAAAAGACAGCCGCATACTTTTGCTCATATGGTTCGTAAGTTTCGGAATTGTGCTTCTTCTCTGTAAAAACAAATTGTACTGGTATGTATTGCCGATTTATCCAACTGCTTCCATCCTGATAGGAAAATTCCTTACAGAGGCCTTTTCTGATGCCAGAATTAACTGGAAGAACACACTATCTTATGTATTCCTGTTTTGTGGATTTTTTCTCTTGCTCCCAAACTACAATTATAATCTTTTTTCGCTCACGGCAGTAAATTCAAGGGTTTCCACATTGGTTCTCAATCCACATCCAATAGC
Source organism: Candidatus Brocadiaceae bacterium (assembly GCA_030650655.1). Taxonomy (GTDB): domain Bacteria; phylum Planctomycetota; class Brocadiia; order Brocadiales; family Brocadiaceae; genus Wunengus. Next base: position 8,229 of record JAUSDH010000021.1, on the reverse strand, counting down.
TGCACTCTTGTTAGCCGTAGGTTGTATTATAATCTGGATATTTATCGCCAGAAAATTTTCTCGCCTCGCTAAGTATTTCATTCCTGCGGTATTGTTGGTTTATGCAATTGCCATTGTCATACCACCCTTAAGGTATGCCTCTCATCGCTCAGAAATCCAAAAACTAACTCTAGCGATTGCTCAACAGACCAGAACCTCTGAACACACACTTTATCTCTGTGGCATACCTGAAGCTGTTTTTGAGCATACAGACTTACTTTGGAAACCCCCAAAGATAGCAAAATGGTATTTCAGCATCATACCCAATATACGTATCTCTTTTTTCGTGGGAGATAAAGAAAAGATATGTCAACAACTAGAAACAGGAAGAAACAAATTGTTTCTTATGCCCAATCGGTATTATCAACAAATCCAATCGATTCGTCCCCATCAGTTTCTGACATCCCAGCGTGTTCGCGGGAAAATTTATGTCCTCATCAGCCCCTCAAAAGAATGAGAAAAACTAAGGGGATACCTCTTGATTTAGCTTGAGAATATGCCATGAAAGGCTTATATTTATAGTCCAATGAATAGAATACGCTATTATTTCCCAATCCTTCTTATCATTTTCATTTCTTTCCTTGTTTATTTCAATGCATTACGGAATGGCTTTGTCTGGGATGACATGGTTTTGATTGCCGATAATGAAGGAATTAAAAAATGGGATTCCTTCCTGGAAAATTTTGTAAGGGATTTTTTTGACACAACCGATGATACCATTGAATTCAAATATGGTTACTATCGACCCATTATAAGCCTCAGTTATATGATCGATTATGCACTGTGGGGGCTAAAACCGTGGGGTTTCCATCTTTCAAATATCATTTTTCATACCATGAGTTGTATCTTGGTTTACTTGATATTTAACTCTTTATTCAACAATCGCTCTGTTTCTATCATCACTTCTTTATTATTTGCCTGCCATCCAATTCATACAGAATCGGTAACGTGGATATCCGGACGTACTGATATTATCGCCGGGATGTTCTTTTTTGCGGCTTTTTACTTATATCAAAAAGCAATACATTCGCCGTTATCAAGCGAAGGAAATGGCTCTCTCCGCAATCGAAAAAGAGTAAAACTATTTTTCACCCAGAGTAAAATATTTTATGCATGCTCAATCATCCTGTTTGCTCTTGCAATGCTTTGTAAAGAGATGGTCGCAACATTACCCTTCTTAATAATTGCCTATACTCATTACTTTGTGGGATTGAAGAATTGGAGGCAATGGAAAACATCACTGCCCTTAAGTATACCTTATTTTTTTGTCATCCTTTTATACGGTATCATTCGATTTGTTATTTTAGGGATTCATACCGTTGACAATCCAGGCGGGGAGGAAATGAAGGGTTTTTACCCCACCACTCTTTCTTTCGCAAAAACCATTTTCATTTATTTGTTTAAACTCATTTATCCCGTGCATCTGAGTGCATACATTCAGAATCCCATGTCTTTTTCCCTATCTGAACCTGCCGCTATTTTATCCGTCTTTGGGGTTGCGATTCTTATCTTCCTTCTTGTATGGCTAAAAAAACGATGGGCTGGTATGTCTTTTTTAATACTTTTCTATTTAGTGACGTTGTTGCCACTGTCTAATTTTGTTCGTATCTCCGCTCCCTGGGATATGGGCTTTGTCACGGCAGAACGGTTTTTATATATTCCTTCTCTTGGTTTTTGTGGCATAATATCGGTATTATTGACCACTGCCTGGAAAGACTGGAAGCGCTCATTTTCAATATTGAGGTATACAACGATTTCGCTGTTCATTGCGCTTTTAATTTTTTATTCAGGTCAAACGCTTTTAAGAAATCGGGATTGGATTGATGAAAAGACCTTTTTCTCAAAGACCCTGAAAGAAGCGCCGAATGCGGCGCTGCTCCATCATGCAATGGGAAACGTGTATGTCAGGGAAGAAAATTACGAAAAGGCGCTGGAATATTACCATAATTCACTGGAATTGTATCCGCTCTACCATGCTGCATACAATAATATCGGTACGATATACAGCAAACACGCACTTTATGACGAGGCAATAACTGCGTTCAAGGAAGCTATAAAAATAAATCCTGATTACATACAGTCACACTTTAACCTTGGAACAACCTATTACCAGAAAGGAATGACAGAGGATGCCTCCCGCGAATTCAAAATAGTCCTTGCCTTCAACAAAAATTACGTGAAGGCACACAACAATTTAGGTATCATTTATGCTGAAAAGGGGCTGCTAAATGAAGCCATAGCAGAATTCGAAGAGGTGCTCAGACACGAGCCTCACAATGAGAAGGCAAGAAATAACCTGGAAATTGTCAGGGAAGAACTGGCAAGGAAACCTTCAGATAAAAATTTGTGATATTGCATAACGATGAAGATCGCATTGATGGTATTTCAGTTTATAAAAGAAAAGGGCGGTGTGGAAAGTTACGTATTCAACTTATCCAGACATCTCCTCGACAGAGGACATGAAGTGCACATATTTGCCTATCGATTTGGACAAGACCAAAACAGGCATTTGGTCTTTCATCATGTTCCCTCCATTACCTTCTGGTCGCCATTAAAATACTGGACTTTTGCCATAAATGCCCCAAAAATCGTCAAAAAGACGGGCATACCATTTGACATCGTTCATGGATTTACACAAACACTATTTCAAGATATTTACCGTGTCGGCGGCGGATGCCACTGGGATTATATGGTGCACACCTACCCCATGATGCGCACTGCATTTGGCAGGATAGCCATGTGCCTGAACCCGAGACACTCCTGCCTGCTACTCCTTGAAAAGATTATTTTTAAACAAAAACGCTACAGGCAAATTACCTGCATTTCAGAACAATGCAAAAGAGAAATCCTGCACCATTACAAATTACCTGCAAATGACATTGAGATTATTTATAATGGCGTGGATACCGATGCCTTTACACCTCGCATGAGACTGCAATATAGAGACACCGTAAGGGAAAAATACCACGTTACATCAGACGAAGTCCTTTTGCTGTTCGTTGGTTCAGGGTTTAAGAGAAAAGGTTTGCATCATACCATCGAGGCTTTGTCCTTGATAGACAGAAGCAAAAAGATAAAATTACTTGTTGCGGGGAGAGGGAGGATGAGAAAATACCTGAAACTCGCACAAAAAAAAGGTATTACAGACAGGGTAATTTTTGCCGGTGTATGTAAACACATCCAGGAAATATATGCAGCAGGCGATATCTTCGTTTTCCCGAGCGAGTACGATGCCTTTGGCACTGCCTGTCTTGAGGCGATGGCATCGGGACTGCCGGTCATTGCCAGCAGAACCAGCGGTGTATCGGAGATTATAAGCCACCGTACGGATGGATTTATTATTAATCACCCCATTGCTGCTAAAGAAATAGCTGATTACATTAAAGTACTTTTAGAAAAAGAAATAAGGGAAAATATGGGCGCTGCTGCAAGAAAAACATCGGGGACCTTCTCTTTTAATGCCAATGTTGTAAAAACACTCGATATCTACCAAAAAGTATTAAATATCCACCGATAAAAATCAATGACACATTATCAAATCTTACAGAATACCCGATGGATAACGAATGACTTTCCATTGGATGTTTTAAAAAAAATAGTCTGCTCTATAGACAGCGGGGAAGATTGTGAAATCATAAGGAGCGGATATTTTAAGAAGGTGTTAAAATACACCCATAATCAGGCTTCTTTCTATATAAAACAATACACAACAAGTCACTTCAGAGACGCCATTAAATCAGTGTTTTCCCTGTCAAAGGCACAGAGAGAATGGAATAAGAGTCATGAACTCATCAAGAATCACCTGCTCACAGCAGAGCCAGTTGCTATGGGAGAAAAGAGGCATTTTGGGATACTGAAAGATTGCTATATAATTTCAAAGGCGATACCCAATACTGTGCCCGTCCGGGAACTATTATTGGCAACTCAACAATCCTCGTCTGGTTATAATCCATCGCAGAAAAATACCTTAGTGAAAAACCTCATTTCCTATGTTAAGACGATGCACGATTGCGGCATTTATCACGGCGAACTCCACGCTGAAAATATACTCGTGGATCTGAATAACACAACAGTATTTTACCTCCTCGATCTCGGACGTACTCAATTTACGAAGAAATTGCCCTTATCCTGGAGAATCAAGGAACTATCAAGACTGATATATTCCATAGTTGACGCCTGCACAAACGAAGAAACGAAAGAATTGACAGATCATTACACAAACCAACTATCCAAACCCAAGGACAGGGAAATTTTTCACAGGAGGGTTTTGGGTGAAGTTTACAGGATTAAGCGACGACTCTGGCACAGCAGGGCGAGAAAATGTTTAAAAAACAATAACGTATTTAAACACACGACGCATGGCAATTACAAAATACACGCACGAAATGAATGGGAGGTAAACAGGCTGATTGATTTAGTCGGAAAACATAACCACTCTGTGCAGGGAAATCTCCCTAACACCTTAAAAATATCCGCAAAAACAGCCATTACACGTCTAGGGGTGTCTCACGAAACTACTAAAAGTGTATGCATAAAAGAATATAGATATCCATCCTTTCTCAAAAGATTTTTGTATTCCTTGTATAATTCTCCTGCACGGAAGGCGTGGTTTGCTGCACATGGTTTAACGGCATTAAACCTCAAAACGCCCAAGCCCATCGCCTTACTTGAGAAAAAAAGATTCGGTATTCTCCAGAAGAGTTTTATTATCATGGAGGATATTACCACCTGTCTGCCTTGCAACACCTATATTAGCGAAAGATTTCGCCATCCGCATGATAAAACTGCTTTCAGAAAAAAACGAATTTTTCTTTCCTGCCTGGCAACGTCTTTTCGTCAACTTCATGACTCCGGCATATATCACTATGATTTAAAGGCAAATAATATTATGATCCTGGAAACCTCAAACGCCTGGGACTTTTTTTATCTGGACTTGGATCGTGTATATTTTGATAAAATAATTACCCTTAAAAAAAAGGTTAAAAATTTGTCTCAGTTAAATGCATCCTTATCTAACTGTATTACTTATACTGATAGGTTACGATTCTATCGGGCGTACACTGGCGTAGAAAGTCTTGATAGCGAAAATAAACGAATATTACAAGCTATTATCCAATTAAGCTTACACCGAAAACATGTATGGAATCCAAAAAAATAGATTATTTTATAAAAAATTTGCCAGAAAGTTTTTAAAGATATATCAAAAACGAGTAATGCCGGATATATTTACTTCTACAAATATTGAACTATACGGACATTGCAATCGAAAATGTAATTTTTGTTTTAATAGTAACCGTTTCCCTCCCAGAGATGTCGGTATAATGGCTGAAAGTCTCTGGAAAAAAATAATCGATGAACTATCAGCTATTCAATATACCGGCAGAATTTCACCGTATTTTTATGGTGAGCCTTTATTAGATAAAAGAATTGTCGAACTTGTTTTTTATGCAAGAAAAAGATGTCCATACTCACGTATCTTTATAAGTTCCAACGGAGATGTGTTATCAGAAGAATTATTAGTAGGACTAATAGAAAGTGGCATGGATGAAATTCTTGTAACAAACTATGATGATTTTGAAAAAGAACATATCATAACTTTGTATAAGAAATATCCACGTTTTGTTCACTATAGAAATTATAAAGAAATCGATTTAAAAAATAGAGGCGGTTCCCTATTTGAAAAAAGTACTGATAAGATAAACCTACCTTGCTTAAGACCCTCTAGACAGTTAGTTATTAATTGGAAAGGAAATGTATTATTATGTTGCAATGATTATTACGAACAGTATATTTTTGGCAATGTTAATAATAAATCGATTTTGGAGATTTGGAAAGATAATGATTTCATAAAGTGTAGGAAAATTTTATCTCAGTTGGGTGGAAGAAAACAAATTGATATATGTAAAAAATGTGATATGTGAAATGAAAAAGGTTTATTTTCTTATACAGGAATGGGAGCATCCCGCAAGCAGATACAGGGTATTGCAATACGTTCCTTATCTTAAAGAATCACCTATAGAGGGAAAGGTCGCTCTCTTTCCAGACTCCTTTTGTAAGTGGATGAAACTGTTTTCTGAGATTAAGAATTACGATACCATTTTTATTCAAAAAAAACGCCTCTGGCGCTGGCAACTTTGGTATCTCAAGCGAAAACATATTAAGATTGTGTATGACTTTGATGACGCGATTATGTTTAAAAGCCCCGTGGATGGCGGCGGTCACTCTTTTAAACGGAGAAGGACATTCGCCAGAATGGTGAGGTACAGCGATCAGGTTATAGCCGGTAATCAATATTTAAAAATGCACGCTTTACCTTATAATAAAAACATAATCATCATACCTACGGCAATTGATACGAGTAAATATTCTACGAAAGATTATCGCAGAAACAAAGAAAAGATTACCATCGGCTGGATTGGCAGCAAATCCTCTCTTCCGTTTTTAAAGGAGCTAACTCCCGCCTTCGATTCCATAGCGGGTCAATATAATTCCGTAGAGCTAAAAATTATTTGTAACGATTTTTTCGATTGTGATAAGATGCCGGTTATAAAAAAGATGTGGGCATTGGAAGAAGAAAGTTCAGATTTGCAGGATATCGATATCGGACTCGCACCATTGCCCAATCACGAATGGACAAAAGGCAAATGCGCCACAAAGTTGCTCCAGTATCTCACGGTAGGCATTCCCGTTGTCTGTTCTCCCGTAGGCGTACACAATGAAATTATACAGGAAGGCGTTAATGGTTTATTTGCCGCTTCCATAAAAGAGTGGACAGCGAAGATAGAACTCCTCATGCAAAACAGTACGCTCAGGGAGCGCATGGGGCTTGAGGGCAGAAAAACTGTGGACTTGGCTTACTCGCTGAATGCAAACATCCCAATATTTAAGAATACCATCAAAGGAATGTAACATCATGACAGACAATTCACCACTTGTAAGCGTAGTCTTGCCTACCTATAACTACGCCCGCTTTTTGCCAGAATCCGTTGGATCCGTCTTATCACAAACCTACACTCATTATGAGGTCATCGTAGTAGATGACGGTTCCACAGACAACACAAAAGACGTATTAAATCCGTTTATGCAAAAGATACGGTATATTAAGTTAGAACAAAATAAAGGACTGCCTGTTGCAAGAAATACCGGTATTCAATCTGCCCGGGGCAAGTATATAGCTTTTATTGATGCAGACGACATCTGGCTGCCGGAAAAATTGCAGACTGATATTGAATATTTCGATAAACAACGGAATGCCGGTATGGTATATTCAAAATATGTGAATATAGATGAAAATGGGCGCGTGATTGATGCAGACGTGAAGAAACGATTGCCGTCCGGCAACATTTTTATTCAATTATTTTCCGAACAGAATTTTGTGATTTCTTCCTCCGTAGTGGTACGAAAGAACGTATTTGAAACGACGGGCTTGTTCGACGAACAGCTTTTTAATTGCCAGGACTGGGATATGTGGTTACGGATTGCTTTTTATTTCAACATTGCAGGAATTAATAAAACGCTCGTTAAATACCGGCACAATCCCCATTCTTTGAGTAAGAACAGGAATAATGTTTTAAAATATCAAAAAATAATCATCGATAAAATGTATAATAATTTTAAGGACAAAGAAAATGGCATTCATGAGAAACTTTACAAAAAGCGGTTAGCTTCACACTATGCAAAAGTCGGTCGATACTATTTAAGAACAGGGGATAAAAATCGTGCACATGAAAATTTTGGCTTATCCTTAAAAAACGCCCCTTTAAATTTGAGAACAATAAGATACTACTTATGTACACTTTTTCATAAATCAAATTGTACCCGAAATAATGGAATATAAATGGTTGATCTGGATTTTATTATTGTAAACTGGAATACAAGGCAGTTACTCCTGGATTGCCTGCATTCAATTCATAGTACCGTTACGGACATCAGTTACCAGATATACGTCGTGGATAACGGTTCCATAGATGACAGCGTTAAGGCTGTCCGCGAACAATTCCCACAGGTTATTGTCATAGAAAATCAGGAAAATAAGGGATTTGCCGCTGCTGTGAATCAAGCCTTGGAGAAAAATGCAGCAACCTACAGCGTATTAATCAATACGGATACCCTCTTGCACAAAAATGCTATTCGTGTAATGTATTCATTCATAAATCAGCGTAAAGACGTAGGGATTGTCGGGGCTCAACT
>JAUSDH010000055.1 GCA_030650655.1 Candidatus Brocadiaceae bacterium | reverse complement strand
TTAAGGAAATTACCCATCTCTATGGATTATAAAAAAACACTCAACTTACCCACTACTCAATTTCCCATGAAGGCGGATTTGCTCAGAAAAGAGCCTGAAATCCAGAAAAAATGGGAAAAGGAGCAGCTCTACGAACAAATTCGCAAGGCGCGTGCAGGGAGAGAAAAATATATCTTGCATGACGGTCCTCCTTATCCAACCGGCGAATTACATATCGGCACGGGACTGAATAAAATAATAAAAGACTTCATCGTCCGCTTTCATACCATGAAAGGTTATGATGCGCCGTACGTCCCTGGCTGGGATTGCCATGGACTTCCGATAGAACACCGCGTAATGCAGGAGATTGGCGAAGAAATCAAAACCTTAACCAAACCGGAAATCAGGAAAAAATGTAAAAAGTATGCGGAAAAATTTGTAAAGCTACAGAAAACACAGTTTAAAGCCCTTGGTGTAATGGGGGATTGGGAGCATCCCTATCTGACCTTTGATCCTCAGTACGAGGCCGGTATCATTGAGGTGTTTGGTAAACTCGTGGAAAAAGGATATATATATCGGAGCCTGAAACCGATCCACTGGTGTATGCGATGCCAAACGGCACTTGCGGAGGCAGAACTTGAATATAACGATGAAACCAGTCCATCCATTTACGTAAACTTCAAACTCAACGACGCGGTTGGGAATTTATTCAAAGGAGCTGACAGCGATAACTCATACATCATGATATGGACAACTACTCCGTGGACGCTTCCCGCAAACCTTGCTATTGCCATCCACCCGGAATATGAGTATGCAGCTATTCGTTATTATAATCCAAAAACACAAAAGAAAGAAATCACCATCCTTGCCGATAAGCGGACAGACGTTGTTATGTCTACGTTAGGTATCAAGGATTACGAATGTCTTGGGAAAGTACAGGGGAGATTGCTGGAAGGAATAAAATACAAACATACTTTTATGAACAGGTCTGGTTCTGTTGTGCTGGCGGATTATGTGACACTGTCGGACGGAACAGGGTGTGTTCATACGGCGCCTGGACACGGACAGGAAGACTTTCTTACGGGGATTAAATATCACCTTCCTATATTGAGCCCTGTTGATGCCACAGGTGTTTTTACCGACGAAGCAGGTGAACTTGCCGGACAGCATATCAAAAAGGGAAATGCCTATATAATGAATAGATTGGAAACGGCGGGGGTGTTGCTTTATAAGACGGATTTTATGCACCCATATCCTCATTGTTGGCGCTGCAAGGAACCTGTTATTTTTCGAGCGACGGAACAGTGGTTTGTCAATCTCGATTATAATAACTTACGTCAAAGGGTCTTGGACGAGATAAAACGGACGAAGTGGATACCCTCCTGGGGTGAAAGCAGGATGACGGGTATGATTTCAGAACGTCCTGATTGGTGTATTTCCCGGCAGCGTTCCTGGGGTGTTCCTATTCCTGCCTTTTATTGTCTGGATTGCAAACAGGAACTTATAGATATAAAAACGATTGACCATGTTAGAGGCAGGTTTGAGAAGGAAGGAGCGGATACCTGGTTTTATAAAGACGTTTCCCATTTTTTACCGCCGGATACCAAATGCTCAAAATGCGGCAGTGTAAGGTTTGAAAAGGAAATGGATATTTTTGACGTCTGGTTTGAATCTGGCTCTAGCCACCATTCAGTTTTACATAAGCGTAACGAATTGTCGTATCCAGCCGACATGTATCTGGAAGGGACAGACCAGCACCGCGGATGGTTTCAACTCTCATTGCTTCCATCTGTTGGAGCATGGGGCATGGCGCCTTTTAAGTCCGTCTTAACACATGGATTTGTGGTTGATGAAAAGGGCGAAAAGATGTCTAAATCCCTTGGAAATTTCATATCCGTTGAAGACGCGTTAAAGGAATTTGGCGCTGATGTGCTCAGGTTATGGACTTCTTCCCTGGATTATCAAAATGATATGAGCGTGTCCCGCAATTTAATCCTCAGATGCGCAGATGCCTACAGACGCATTCGTAATACATTCAGATACTTGCTGAGCAATCTTTACGACTTCGATCCTAAGGTGAATACCGTATCCTATAAAGAGTTGCTGGAGATAGATCGCTGGGCATTGCATAAAACACAGGAATTAATTAAAAATGTCACGTCGGGTTACGAATCCTTGCAATTCCACCGGGTTTTCCATAGTCTCTATAATTTTTGTTCTGTAGAGATGAGCGCCTTTTATCTGGATATCCTGAAAGATCGGTCATATACCTTTGCAAAAAATTCCAGGGAACGACGTGCCGCTCAGACCGTTATGTATTACATCTTATTAAACCTGGTTAAGCTTTCTGCCCCAATTATCGTTCATACTGTGGAAGAAGTCTGGTCATCGATCGGTCATAAGGACGAAGATGTATCCAGTGTTCATTTGACAACATTTCCAAAGTGCAATTCAGCCTGGATAGACAACTCTTTAAACGAAAAATGGGAAAAGTTGATTAATATTAAAACTGATGTGGCGAGGGAACTTGAAAAGATGCGCGCTGCCAAGTTAATAGGCAACTCATTAGAAGCGTCCGTCAATCTTTATACTAAAAATGAGGAAGTCTGGCAGTTCCTGAAAAGCTGCGAAAATGACCTTCCTATGATATTTATTGTATCTGAGGTGAGGCTTGATAGAAATAGTACGCCAAAGGCTGTAAAAGGCGAATTAACCCAGGAACTCTGGATAGAGTGTAGTGTTTCACAGCACAAGAAATGCGAACGGTGCTGGAACTTCAGAGAGGGCGTGGGATTAAACAAAGACCATCCAACAATATGCGACAGGTGCATCACAGCGATTCAATAATCTAGGTAGCTGTAGAGTTTCGCCTGAGTAAAAGCATTTTCACAAAACTTGTAAAACCAAATGTAAATTACGATTTTTTCTGCAAATGTTCTTCTTTCATTTTTCAATTCTCTTATTGTTTGCCGGCAATTCCGCCATCTCCGAATATCTATCACTGTCAACTTGTCAATCTCTCGATTACATGAGTGTAAAAGTTGCATGAAAATTTAGGCAAATACGTTGATATGAAAAAACCTCTTGCCTTACTATTCCCTTGATGGTATTATAAAATTCTTAAATGGCGGCGGCATCGCCAAGTGGACTAAGGCCACGGTTTGCAAAACCGTTATCCTGGGTTCGAATCCCAGTGCCGCCTTTTTTTATATAGCGGATTAAAAAAACAAAACTGCGATTTTATTTTTTCCTCCAACATTCACGCTCAGGATACGTAAAATTGAAGCCTTAACTCCAAAAGAACCTATCTTGTAGATAATACTACCGTTGGGCGAGTGGTGGAATGGCAGACACGAAGGACTTAAAATCCTTTGACCATAAAAGGTTGTGTGGGTTCGACTCCCACCTCGCCCATTTAAACGGTGTGTTATCGTTCAATTCAGTTCCACATCAAAATAATACATGGGCAAAATCATTATGATTAAGGAACTTATTGAATGTATGGATTGTTTACTAAAAAAATGGATTCATAATCTTTGTTATTTATTAAGGAGTAGTTATGTTAAGAAGAATTAGTGTTTTCTTGTTTTTTTCTGGTTTACTTGCATTTTCCATGTATGGCTGCGGAAAAAACGAACCGGGTGGCACTCAGCTTGGCAGTCAGACTACCGACCAGGACTTTGCGAAGATACACAAAGATGTTAACTTCAACAAAGAAGATAAAGAAAAGATGCATGGGGTTGGAATGGAAACCGAAGGCGGTGGACATGGTATGGGAGCTCATGGCAAGAAAGAAAAACCCGACCCCAACAAGGTTATTGCACTGGTTAATAGCGAAAAAATCCTCCGCAAGGATTTAGATAAAATCCTGGACCGGTTCAAAAATCATGTAAATCCTGCCGCATTAATATCGATGGAACAGCAAATCACAGAGCAACTTGTTACACAAAGTGTGTTAAGGCAATTTGTTGTAGAACAAAAGTTAACTACTCCCGAAGAGATAGTGGACAAAGAAATTGCTAAAATGCGGGATAACATCAAGAAAAACCCGACAACCAAAGATAAAACATTAGAACAGTTCCTGGAATTTCAGGGCAGCAACATAGAAGAGCTAAGAACCGCGATCCGTATGTCCGCAGCAATTGAAACTTACGTATCCAAAGGTATTGACGATAAAAAACAGGAAGAATATTTTATGAAAAATATTAGTAATTTTAACGGTGAAACCGTTACGGCAAGCCATATACTGGTTGATACCAAGGGGATAAAGACGCAAGAAGAACTGGACAAGGCAAAGGCAAAGATTGAATCTATTAAAAAAGAACTTGACGAAGGAGCAGACTTTGCAGAGTGTGCAAAGAAATATTCTGACTGCCCAACGGGAAAGACTGGTGGTGATTTAAGTTCATTTCCCAGGCATGGCGCTATGGTGGAAGAATTCGCTAAAGCCGCATTTGCTGCCGAAGTAGGCAAAGTTAGCGAACCTGTCAAGACAGAATTTGGTTATCACTTAATAAAGGTCACTGCCAATACTCCAGCCAAAGACGTGAGTTTCAGTGAGGTGAAGGATAAGGTACGAGAGGTGTTGGTTGCCAATGAAATGAATAATCTCGTTAAGGACTTGAAAGAAAAAGCAAAGATTGAGATTACCTTACAATAATGGATACAGCTCAGTCTCTCAATCAAATATCCATAATTTTATACTGGATTTGCTTAGGCGCTTATTCCATTTATTGGCTCTTTGGATTCACACCATGGAAACTACGATTCCCGATTCTGTTAGGAATTGTGCTTCTCCACATTGCAACCATCGCGATACGCGGCATATCGATAGAGTATTTCCCTTTAACCAATAAATTCGAATCCTTTAATGCCTTTGCTGCTGCTACGTTTATCGTACTGCTCATTTATATGAGAACAGAAAGTCATATCTATCGCATGTCCTTTTTTGGAGTTGGATTTGCCTTTCTTGTAGCAGCCATGCTTTTTCCAAAAGGATTAAATTATGCCCCGCCCCTGATGCTTACCATATGGTATATATTGCATGTACCCCTCTCTTTCTTTTGCTATGCATTGTGGGTTAGTGCGATGGCTGCAGCCGTTGCGCGGTATTTCACATCAGGAGAAAAGAAGCAGTATGACCAGATTATCGACTCCGGGTTTCAATACGGTCTTATAACCTTTTCTATTTCGATGATATTCGGAGGATTGTGGGGATATGTTGCCTGGGGGTCATATTTTCTCTGGGACGCCAAGGTCGTCTGGTCTGTTATTATATGGTTTTTTTATGCCACGTGCTTACACCTGGATTACTGGCAGGAGGCCAAACGATTCAAACCAACGATGGCTATCGTTGGATTTGTCATTTTGTTAATGACCTATGTAGGTACAAGCTTTCTCATTGGTGGTTCTCATAGTTTTCGATAAATAAAAATGGTAATTGCTCACTACCAAATAGAGCCTGTTGGGTTTTAAACCACCCCTCATTTCCCCTCCTTCGCAAGGAGGGGATGAAGGGGAGGTTTTCTCCTCGACAAAAAATAGATTCTAAAAATTCCAAGTAAAACATTCAGGTTAGTTAAGGCCTCTTAAAGTGAAAAAGATATACAATATATTTAAATCACAAAAACTCGGCATCATCGGTGGGTTCACGGTTACCGGTTTGCTCATCATCGGCAGCCTTGTCATGAACTTTCAACCTCAGCAATATATGGGACTTTCAGGTGAGGATATTTCCTTCTTTTTCAGCCACAAGAAACCAATCCATACATGGTTTTATCTCCTCTTTATTGCCTGCATTTTTTATGGCATCAACGCATTCTTATGTACCCTCGACTCGATTATCAGAAAGGCAAAAGCCGGCATAAAGAAGATTCCCTTGTACGGGGCGTCTATCGTGCATATTGGGTTTGTAATCACCCTGGTTGCACATCTCATCGGTGGACTTTATTCGTCTACTGAACCCCCGGTATCAGTTGCAGACGAATGGACAGACCTTGGTGGCGTTGAAATGAAGGTCACAGACCTCAAGACAAGTTCATATCCGAATGGAATGCCTAAAATAATAGAAGCATCCGTAGCCGTCAGAAAAGACGGAATTGAATTCTCCGATACCCTTGGTTACAACAACCCCGTTCTTTTACAGCACGGAATTCTGGAGATACTCATGCGGGATTACGGATGGATTGCATCAAGCGTGGTTCTTAAAGTAGACGATCGTATTTGTACTATAAAGGTGAACGATACCTTTACCGCACATGGTGTACAGGTACGTGTTGCCGATTTGTATATGCCGCCACAATATCGCTATCCTGTGGTAAAACTTGCCTCTGTTACAGAAAACAACGAAACACAACAGACCTTTTTACCCATCGGGGAGAAGAACGAAAAAGAGATGTACGGGTCAAAGATTATTTTTGCAGATATTAATTCTATCCCAGGCGTTCTTGTCAGCGTTAAAAATAACCCAAGCATCCCGCTTACCTTTGTGACGATATTCTTTTTCTCTGCTGGCATGATCCTGGTGATATTCAGGATTATTGGCAGAATGGCCGGCAATTAGAACAAGGCTGGTTAATAAAACAAACCGTTTTCGCCTTCCGTTTTCCATCTCACTTTTATTTCATTCAGCAGATGGGTTAAACGATCGGGAGTTAAATCAAATGCACCGGCGAAGTGAAGTATTTCAACCATATTCTCTGGGGAAGAATCCGACATGGCCTCATATTGATTACTTACAATATTCGCAAGTTTAACGAGATGAATTATCTCCTGTGATTCTATGCAAATCTCCTCTATATCGTCTGCGCTGTGGTGATGGCGTATCACATCAACAATCTTTTGAGGAAACCCCCATTTTTCAGTTATCAATGCCCCAACTTCTGCATGATTAAAGTCCAAAATAACCTGTTCTGCCTCTTCACAGGTTATCTGGTCTTTTATGGACGTTTGGTGAGTTAACGAATAAACTTCCGGATACACGCTTCCAATGAATGCCTTTCCAATGTCATGTACCAATCCGCTTACCAATGCATCTTCCAGCATGTCGTATCTCAGCTCTTTCGCCAAAACGGCAGAAGAGATAGACACCTTTACTGCATGTTCCCATAGAGAATGATTGTCCACGTCGGCAGTCGTCAATACTTGTTTCACGGCCTGGGCTATAACGAAGGTTTTTAGTCCCCTCAATCCCAGGGTTATAACAGCATCTGTTAAATTCTCTGCTTTTTGTAATCGTCCATAGAAAGACGAATTGGCGACTTTAAATATCCTCGCAACCAAACCCTGATCTTTTTCTATCACTGCAACAATTTCATGTACCGTAACATCTGGGTCAGAGATCCTTTCCATAAGCTTTAAAACTATCGTTGGCATGTAGGAGAGACATTCTGCCTTTTCTATAACTTCTTCTATTTTATAATGTGTTGCCTGCATAATTTACCCTAACCCGAATGATTCGGAAGACGATAATTACCCGATATATCAAACTTTTAATGATGAACTTTCATTTGCCTTGATTACATTGTATTCCATGCCCTAAATATTCCTCGCCTGCGGGCATTTCTTCCTTATACTCCGAAGAGGCGTACCGGTTGGAATTATGTCTTGAATAGGCATAGGCATTCCCGGAAATTAACAGGCTCATCTTTTCCAGATATTTTATAACGGTCGTAACAACCGTCGCATGACTCCATGTCAGCGGGGAAACCGAAACTGGTTCGTTGGTATAAGGATTTATTTGCTCTGCCAATACTCCAGAGGGTAACGAGTGATCAGCCACCCATTCCAATATCGATAATGCCTTCTTTAAGTCATTTTCATTCTGTGCCCTTGCAATCTCATACTCTGCTAACCACATTGTGCAAATAAACCAGGGGTTTCCCGGGACGTTGTTTATATCAGCACTTACTCTATGGTAATAGTCACCAACGTATCGTGCTATCCCTCCTACATGTGTTTTTACCCATAAGACGTCCTTTACCGCCTGCATGGTGGATTGAACCAAAGGATCGTAAGGCGAAAATACCTCAAAAGAAAATAACCCACATAAACTGGCATCTATATTCATATCGAGTTCGTAGCCAGCTTCTTTCCTTTTGCCCATCCGTGCGAACCGTCTTTCCACCTTGTTGTACAAGTATTTAACCATGGCATTTTTCATCTCATCTGCCACACTAAAATATTTTTTTGCACGATTATGTTCTCCAAATGCAGCAGCAAAGTGTCCTGCAGCTCGTATTCCAGCAACCACTGCTGCAACAGTAAAGGTGTGAACACCATGCCGCTCTTCCCACAAGTCATAAGAAGGCAATGGGAGTTTTGTTTCCTTATCTATGAATTTTGTCATAAATTCTGCTGCCCTGATAATGAGTTCCCGATAGAGAGGCTGAACGAACTCAATATCTCTGTATTTATCAAAATGTTTCCACAATGCCCATATAACTAACGCAGTTTCGTCTTCCTGGATGGGCAATTCTAATTTATCTCCCCTTATCCACGGATGCCATGAACTGGCAACTGACTTATCCGGATTATATTTATGGAGCAGATAACCATTTTCAGATAATACCTCTGCACAAAACTTAAAAAATCTTCTGGTAATATCTGCATACCCTACCTTATTCAGTGCATATGCCACCAGTGCGCCGTCCCTGGGCCACATATACGAATAGGTATCTTTGCCAAACTGAACAATATCGGAATCGTTTGCTGCGATAACTGCGCCATCATTGTCAATTTGTGTTCGTAATATCAAAAGGCTCGTTTTAAATAGTTTCACTATCTTGTTGGGTAGCCCATCAAAATTGATATCTTCTTTGTTAACCCATAACTTCCAATAATTTGCTGTCCGCCGCATGAGTTCTTCGGGTGTTTTCCACCATACGGTTGTATTGAGTTTTGCCACCTCTTCATAGGTCGTACCGGCTGCAATCCAATAATATACGGTATATTCCTCGCGTGCTTTTAACGGAATGTGAATTCCAATTGTGGAATCAACAGATCCCTGGGAAATGGGGTGCCTGCCTAGCACACCGTCCTCGGCATCTCTCCATGTTCCTTCAGCGCCATGCAACTCCTTAATCCCCGTTGCAAAATAGTCCACACCGCTCTTAATGGCGTCGCCATGGTTGATTAAAAAATATCGTTTCCCCTTGTAGTGAATAATGGACTTTGTTGCCGGATCATAATAAGCAGTATCGCCTACGACTGATTCTGAAATATGGAAATCGTGATTTAAAAAGAGCCTTACATCCCTCTCTTTATCCCAAAGATTTTTTACGGTTATTTGTTTAATATATACATTCAAATGGAAATCGACCACATCGTGCATCTGTAAAGCAATCCCCAGCGATTTATTCTCAGCCTTTACATCGGTGACAAGTGTATCCTCCTGGTACTGCAACTGCTTCTCCCATTCATTTCCCATCCAACTAAAACATCCATCTACCCAAACCCCAAACCTAAACGGATGCCCTTCGGTATGATTTTCCATACCGATGTTGGGAAAATAGATATCACGAATGCGATAGTCTTTATCAAAAGTAATTAATAACGAACCATTTCCGATGGGTATATCACGGGGCATATACCTTCTCCTCTGCGCATAGGTAGAATTTTTAGCAGCAAAATAACCAGACGCTATATTATCATAATCGGTAAATATCCCATTCACTTTAAGGAAATCTATTCAGATTCTTCAGAAATAGTATGGAAACAAGGCATAAAGCAAACTCCTCCCCTTGATTTAAGAGGAAGTGGCGGGAGTTTAAGCGTTGAACAACATGCTTAATATTTAAAGTTAGAATTCCTGGCTGGTTTAATAGGGTAAGTTAACTGTAATGTTTAAGGTTATCCAAAAAGTGTCGGGGCAATTCATGAATTTCCCCTGCATGTTGTAAGTAAGACTAGGTTTTCGAGTATTTGGACAACCTAATAATGAAAGTCAAAGGCGGTCAGCAGTGTGAAGAAAAGGACTGTAATAGAGATCCATGATTTGAAAGATAGGGATTTAAAGCTAAAATTCTGGAATAATCAGGTTTTAAATAGTACTCGGGGATATCCCCCCTTGATACCCCAATCTAGGGAGGAAATCTAATTGGTGCACTTACAGAAAAGCCTGAAGGTTCATTGTTCTTTAACATCTCGATAAAGGCCTCGAGGCGGGTCTTCATGGCTCCATCTAACCGCCCTGGACGGTCACAATCCAGGGTGAGAATTGGCAATTGGATGTGTTTTCTGATAATGCTATCATGGATATGCCGGTGACAGAAACTCTGAACATAATGGATAATACCCTGGACATTTCGCTGTTTTATGCCCTGTTGAATGTCTTCCAAACGAGAAAAAATATCGTAAGGATAGGTATACTCACTGTACTGCTCGACCAGGGTTCTTGTGGAATACGGCATACTGAACTGCCTTTGAATCTCGTTAAATACGACGTGTGCTCCAATGGAAGAAAGAAATGCGTAAAGGTCTTCGCATATAGGTGGTATACCGACAACACCAATCCGAAGGCCACATTGAATGGATTTCCGGTCTTGCACCAATTTTAAAAACCTTACGGTACGTTCCTCAAAGATGGTATAATCTCCCATCAGGTCGCTGGTGGATACCGTCCAGATGTGGTTTTCCTCGCCTGTTACTGTATTCTCCGCCCAGGTAAGTCTATCAATTTCATGTACCTTTGCCCGAATAGCATCAAGGCGTTCCTTCATCTCTTCCGCCTTCGAATAATCTACTTCCAAACTATCGGCAAGCCTCACCAATTGATCCTGCAAAAATTTCTTATCCTTCTTGGAGTGTGGATAGGCAAATGGGATGGTTTCAATTCCTTCTGACTGGAAAATCTCCATCAACGCCTGATTATTACTACAAT
>JAUSDH010000052.1 GCA_030650655.1 Candidatus Brocadiaceae bacterium | reverse complement strand
TCATCTATATTAGAAGTGGGTTCATCAGCAATGATAATTTCAGGATTATTTATCAGCGCCCGTGCAATGGCTACCCGCTGCTGTTGTCCTCCGCTGAGTTCTTCAGGGCTATGGTCTAACCTGTCGCCGAGTTCCATCTTTTCTAAAAGTATTTTGGCTCTTTCGAAACGTTTTTTGGGACTGATACCTACTGGAATGAGGGGATACGACACATTTTCCCAACTCGTGAGTCTTGGGATGAGATGAAAGTCCTGAAAAATAAAACCGATCTTTTCACGCCGTAATCTTGAAAGTGCGATATCCGAAAAGGAGGTAATGTCTTCACCGGACATGAATACCTTGCCGTTTGTGGGTCTGTCCAGGGTGCCGAGAATATTCAGCAGGGTGGTTTTCCCGGAGCCAGAGGGTCCGTGCAATACCACAAAGCTATTTTTTGAAATATGTAAGCTGATGTCCTGTATAGCACATACTTCGTGGCGTGTATGGCAGTTATACGATTTACCAAGTCCTTCTGTTTTTATAATGGATTTCATAGTTACACGATATCAGACGAAACTCTCATGAACCCTTGGTACACAAAGAATGTATCACCCTCCCTGGATCCCTCCCATCAATGGAGGGAAAGTTCCATCGCCTCTTGTGGGAGAGGGTTGGGGTGTGGGGGATTCCTGGAGGATACTATTAAATTTTATAATCACCCCTGTCCCCTCCTTCGCAAGGAGGGGATTGAGGGGTGGTTTTATTAAGCAGATTCATTATTTCATCGATACAACCGGCGACTCGGTTGACGCCCTCCAAGAAGAATAGACGCTGCCAACCATCGTTAATATAAAGGCAAAAAAGAAACTGAGCATACACGGTAAAGGCAAAAATCTTGCGGGCAGTGCAAACTTCGGTAACATAGTTATCTCCGCAACAAAGAATTGTGCAATAAATGCACCATTAAAACCCTTAACCCATAAAATGGATAATAGTATAGCAATGGTAGCGCCTAGTAAACTGATGAGTAATTGCTCAAAGGAAATCACTTCTAAAACCTCCAGGGTATTCCATCCAGTGGCCTTCATAATACCGATTTCCTTTTTCCGTTCAGATAAACCGAAGCCGGAGGCTACCAGGATTGCAGGCACGCCCAGGGACAAGGCTACGAGATATAATGCGCTAAAGATGCCTTCCTTGAGCATAAAACCCTTTTTAAAATACAATTCGACCATGTGTTTGTCTTGCAGTCTGTATGGCTCGTTCTGAAAAATATCATACAGGTCGGTCGCAATCTCTGAATTGTGTCCCGGCAGGGTGTGGATTTGTATGTCTGTGGCAACATCCTGTTTCCCAAAAAGTTCGCCTGCATCTTTGAAGGACATGAGTATCATGGAAGCGCCCCAGATGCTTGAGTCTGAGGAAAAGAAGCCTACGACAGTGAACGTTTTTCTCTGTTGTCCGCGCATGCTGAACTGGTCACCGATTCTTAAGTGGAAATGCTCTGCCAGTTCGTGTCCCACAACAACCTCATTTGGATTTTCAAATATTCGGCCTGAGATACAGGAGATGGACTCCGGAAGGTCTTCTTTATTGACGCCAACAATGACTGCCAGTTTATTTTGCACAAAAGCCCGGCCGATAATGCGTGGTATTGCCTTTGTTACCCCAAATATCTTTTTAATCTCATCCAGATAGTTTCGGGGAATAGCCGCATTCCTGCCAAATTCATCAAAGGTCAGGTAGAGGTCAGCGCCAGCCTTCACGGAAGTGAGGGATTGCGCCCGTATGCCTTCCGAAATGGCAATGGCAGTAATAAAGGGTGAGAGGATGGCAATAATACAAA
>JAUSDH010000031.1 GCA_030650655.1 Candidatus Brocadiaceae bacterium | reverse complement strand
GAATGCTATTTTTTAAAATTTGTGATATTTTACATAACACAGTGTCACCTTGAAGATGTCCATAGGTATCGTTTACCTTTTTAAAATAATCGATATCAAGCATCAAAAAGGAAAGTGGCAACTTGTACCTTTCAGCCCTGGCATATTCTTTACACAAACATTCATACAGGAAACCATGATTATAGATGCCTGTCAGGCTATCGGTAATAGCAAGTTCTTTCACCTTATTGTAAAGCCACGAATTTTCTATTATGACGAAAGCCTGTTTTACCACAATCTTAAAAAAATCTTCTTCTTTGCTATCAATTCTTTCAGAGGGATCATGAGCCAATATAATTAAACCACGCAGCTTATTATTATATTTTATCGGCACATCGAAAAATGCCATTTTTGTTTCACCTGTCTGTTTAATCTTATCAAGATCAAAAACGGTCATTGTATTTGATGCCATTAGAGAGACACCGTTTGCCTGCAAATAGCTTCTTGCATACTCCTGTACCTTTTTCAGATACTGCTCGCTTACCGGATGATTAATTTTAAAAAAGTTCTCGACATTATGTTCCTCTATGGTGACAATCGCCGCCACATTATATTCCAGAATTTTTGCAAGGGTCCCCATTACAATCTTCACAATATCTTCGAAATTATCAATCCTTCTCTCAATCAAGGAACTCATTTCATTTAATACCGTTGCTTCAAAGAGTTTTTTATCGAGCAACTCATTGACTTTGGAAATGATATTAACGGCATTAATCAGGCAGCTTTCCCTGATAAGTGATTTTTTGTATTCAGTTTTCTTCCGTCTCTGTAAAAGGTCAGCTATTATTTTCAAGAGGGTGGCTTGCTCAAGTTCCTTGGATAAATAAGCATCTGCGCCGGTCTGAATACCCCAGTATTTGTCGTGTGCCTGATCTTTCACCGTCAAAATAATAATGGGGATATGGCATGTTTCGGGATCTGATTTTAACAAACGGCAGACCTGATACCCATTCATCTTTGGCATTGCAACGTCGAGTATTATCAAATCAGGCTGTTCCGTAAATGTTTTCTCGATTGCCTCAATACCATCACAGGCAGTGAGCGTATTATATCCCTTATCCCTCAAATATTTACTTATGACTTCCAGCACTAACGGGCTGTCGTCAACCACTAAAATATTTCCCTTATCCATTCCTATCCCCCCTCGTGAAACTATAGTATCTGTCCAGCCCCCCTGCCGTTCCCGGGAAAACAGGAAACCAATCCCCCTTGAGAACGACTTCTCTTTGATCCTCCTCGTGCGGGAATGGCAACAATTATGTTTACATGAATCAGAAAAATCTGACAATTCAGACTTCACCGCTCATTATGTATGATGTTCAGTGTACGGATAATATCTTCTACAGATAACACCTTACTGACGGCTTCTTTTTCAATAGCAACCTTTGGCATGCCAAACACAGTACAGGAATTCTCGGATTGGGCAATCGTAATACCGCCTCTGTCTTTTATGTGTTTTAAACCGTCTGCACCATCCGAACCCATACCGGTCAATAAAACCCCAACAGCGGTTTCCCCAAATACCTCGGCAATGGAATTAAACAATATGTCTACAGATGGTTTCACGCCGTGTACTCTTTCGCCTGAAATTAAACCTACGGTTTTTTTACCGCGGACTATGGTATGATATCCATCAGGGGCAACCAGCACCTGTCCACTTTCAATCTTTTCACCGTCCTTAGCCAGCTTGACTTTTACCTCACACGCATTCCCAAGCCAGTCTACAAAGCCTTTTATAAAGCCACTCGCCATATGTTGAACCACCAAAATTCCCGAATCATAGTTTGCCGGAATATTTTTCAATATCTGCATAACGACAGAAGGCCCTCCCGTAGACGCCCCGATACCAACAATGTCGTATCTGACCGGTTTAAGAAGGGAAACAGGGCCACTTTGTTTTGAAAATTCCCGAGACTTACCCTTTACATGGGTTATCGTTTTTACCTTCGCTATCTGCTTGACCTTCTGAATGAGCACTTCCCCAATCTTATTCCACGTATTCCCTTCTAATCCAGAGGGCTTCTCCATAACGTCCACCGCACCTGCGGCAAGTGCATTAAAGGTGGTATAAATACCTTCTTTATCTATGACAGAAGAAAGAATCAATATGGGCGTTGGATGATATGCCATAATCTGTTCCGTTGCCTGAAAACCATCCATCACGGGCATATTGACATCCATAGTAACGGCATCCGGCCTTAGCTTCTGTACCAATTCAACCGCCCTCTCACCATTTTCGGCCATGCCTACTACTTGTAGTTGTGGGTCGTTCTCAAGGATTTTCTTTAATATTTCTCTAACGAGTCCTGAATCATCTACAATCAGTACTTTAATTTTTTCGAACATAATTTCCTTTTTAATAATCGTTCACCGCAGAGACGCAGAGAGCGCACAGAGAAAGAAGTTGGAAAATTGGGAAAGGGAGAGGTGGTGACTTCCGCTGCTTCCCAAATTCTACTCTTCTCAACATATGTTTTCCTTCTTTGCGCCCTGTGTCTGGTTACATTAATCTTAATAAGCAGGATGGGTTAAGCAGAGCGAACCCATCACCACCATTTTTGTTGGGTGCGCTCGCCCTGTTAGATAACTGGCAAACCCGAAGATTTGCGTTATGCGCTGTCTGCCTCACTGGGCAACTTAAGGCCCAAGTCTTAATTATCTAACAGGGCAAGCTTCACCCAACCCACTTGAAAAGATACCCTAAAAACCGCATGAATAAAATGAAAATCCTATACAATGAACTTATCACAGATTGAAATTATTCTCCTATCAGTCTTTTTATCGTATTTAATAAGTTGCTCTGATCAAATTCTTTTTTCAAAATATAAGCATCTGCTCCTACCTCTATACCCTTTCTCTTATCTTCGACCTTCTCTCTTCCGGTTACCATAATGACAGGTAAGTCCTTTAGTCTTTTATCCGCCCGTACCTTTGCCGTTAACTCAAACCCACCCATCCTGGGCATATCAACATCCGTTACTAGTAAGTCATATTTTTTTTCATGTAATTTATCCATAGCATCGATACCATCAATTGCAACATCGACCTCATAGCCGGCATTCGCAAGGATATTCTTCTCCAATTCTGCTGTTATCATTGAATCTTCGGCAATCAGGATCGCATTCCTTTTAGCCGGTGGTTTTACTAGCTTTGAAACTTCACCTCCTGGTAATACACCCACCAAATCTCTTGCCTTGACAAGTTCCTGCATATTTAATATCAGGATGACCTGTCCTGTCCCAAGCGTTGTAACACCCGAAAAATATCTCGGCCTTTTTAAATATCCTTTAAATTCCCTGAAAACAACCTCTTTCTCATATAAAAATTCGCTGACAATAAAACCAATCTTTTTCCCCTCGGATCGGGTGACAATAATGGGAATACTTTCACCTTTTTTTCCCTCTTCCTTTTCCAGCACAAAAATATCCGCCATGTGAACCAAAGGAATGGTTTGCCCTTCTATAAAAACAGAAGCCTTCCCCTCCAGGGTTTTTATATCCTTCCAAAAAACATGAGCAACACGGTCAATGCTCAGGGACGGAACGGCAATGGTCATATTCCCAACCCGTAAAATCAAAACATTAATAAGGGCAATCGTTGCCGGCACTTTTAAAATAAACCTGGTACCATGCCCCACCGTTGATTCAATAATGAGAGAAC
Organism: Candidatus Brocadiaceae bacterium; assembly: GCA_030650655.1. Classification (GTDB taxonomy): domain Bacteria; phylum Planctomycetota; class Brocadiia; order Brocadiales; family Brocadiaceae; genus Wunengus. Next base: position 1,784 of record JAUSDH010000031.1, on the reverse strand, counting down.
CGTTTAATCTATCCAACACTGTTTTTACGACATCCATGCCTACACCACGTCCAGATGTATCGGTAATAATCTTACTTGTAGAAAATCCGGGTTTCAGTATAATTTCATAAATTTCTGCATCCGACACCTTTTTAGCTTCTTCTTCACTCAAAAGCCCTTTCCGGATGGCCGTTTCTTTTACCAGTTCTTTATTAATTCCCTTTCCATCATCTTCAACACTAATCAAAACGTCTCCGCCTTCCTGCTTCGCACTTAATGCAATAGTACCTGTCTTTTTCTTCCCAAGGGACGCGCGTCGAGAAGGTTCTTCTATGCCATGATCTACTGCATTTCTTAACAAATGCACTAAAGGGTCTTTTAACATTTCTATAATATTGTTATCCAATTCCACCTCTGCGCCTGAAATTAAGAGGTTTACCTCCTTACTGAATTGTCTTGAAAGGTCTCTTATCAGGCGCGCCGCCAGATCAAATATTGCAGAAATGGGCTGCATGCGCATGGCCATCACCTGTTGACGAATACCTTCTGTGATAGCGTCGAGATTAACAACGTCTGCCTCGTATGACTCTGAATACCTTGATATTTCTTTCAGGAGGTGTTCTTCTTCTCTATTATATCGCGTGACAATCTGATACAATTTTTTATTATTTGATTCATGAGAACCTAAATCAGCCTCGGTCTCGGCCTTGATTGTCTTTAACTGCTTCGCATATTGGTTTAATTTCGCCATGTCCTCGTATCTTTGACGAAAAGTCATCTGCGTCATGATTAATTCCACCAAATGATTGTATAAGGCTTCGATCTTATCCAGCCCTGTTCGTATAGATTTTCTCCGCTCTTGTACACTCTTTACCTCACTTGTTGCCCCTTTACTCTCAGGCTCGATGGGAGCAGTTGGGGGCAATTCAGTCTGCACAATTTTTGCCTCTGCCGTATCATGCACGACTTTATCTACTTCGCGTTGTAGCAATTCTTCCCCGCCTTGCAACCCAGCAGGGCTCAAAGCAACCTCTAGCTGACCACACATTTTCTCCACATCCATGATCTCTTTTGCGTCCTTAAGTTTCAACTCCACCATGTTTGCGAGCACGTCTAATGCCTGAAATACAACATCATATAATCTTTTTGTCGGTTGTAAGCCACATTCCTTAATCTTTACAAATACATCCTCCACCTTATGAGCCAAGGTCACAACATCAACAAATCCCATCATCCTTGCAGTTCCTTTCAGGGTATGGACATCCCTCATAATCTCTTTTAGTAATTCAAGATTGGATGAGTCCTTTTCAAAGGCCAGGATAGCCTGATTTATTTTTTGTATCCTGTCCCTGTTCTCGTCCACAAACTTCGGGACAAAGGTCGTTATGTCGAAACCATTATTCATAATTATAGTAGTATTAACACGAAATACCCCTCACACAGATCCTCTCCCACAAGGGGCGAGGGAACTTTCCCTCCCTTGATGGGAGGGAATAAAGGAGGGTGATATATTTTATACGCTTTTGCGAGCCTTTGGCTCATGGGATTCACCCTGCAAATTTGTTTTTTAGAAATCCAATTCACAACAGGGGATGCTCAAAAGAAAGATACAGCAATACACCATATTCATTCTTCGAAGGTCCGAAACCAATCGGAAAGGAAATCCCAGGCACCATTTGCAATCCAGATTCAAAGTTAATGGCAAATCGAGCGCCTGGGTTAATAAACAATGTGTCATTTCTTGTTTTTGTGCCATCTGCCTGAACAGATTCCGGGGAATTCCATACAGCCTCACAGATGAGGTT
>JAUSDH010000022.1 GCA_030650655.1 Candidatus Brocadiaceae bacterium | reverse complement strand
GTTGTGATTCGCTTTTCAATTCTTAATCACCCCCACCCTAACCCTCCCCCATCAAGGGGGAGGAACAATAGCTTGAATCTACTTAACAAAAATAATCCCTCCCTTGATGGGAGGGACAAAGGGAGGGTGTGTAGCTTTTTCTTTCACCCCCACCTAGCCTCTCCCATCTAGGGGGAGGAATTCACTTCTATCGCTTGTTTCCACACAATCCCAGAAGAACCTCATTTTTAAACGCCTAACTCGAATGTATAGGAATTTTCATTTTATTTATGCGGGTCACAGGGTGGCATAGATTATTCCCCTCTTGGGAGGGGTTAGGGGTGGGTTCCTTTCCCCGTTTTCACGAGGACAAGGGTCGTGAAATCTCAGTGAATATCTCACGAAGTTACCGATTTACCCACCCCTTAAATCCCCTCCCAAGAGAGGACTTTCTAATTTAAATAATTCGAAATCTGTAGCGTTGTTATACTCCTTCAGTCCTTACAATGTTTTGTCAGAAAACGATCCAGTTGGTAGGCGAACGACTGAATGTCTTTCCGGCCAAACGAAGAGGGACCACCGGTAATCATACCGCCGTTCCGGAGTTCATTCAAAAGATTGCGCATAGCCAGCCGATGTTTTATGTTCGTTTCCGTATAGAGATCACCTCGTGGGTCAATCGCATATCCGCCCTTCTCAACGACACGGTCTGCAAGCGGTATATCAGCAGTAATAACCAGGTCGCCCTGTTGAACCATCGCAATGATATGATTATCTGCCACATCAAATCCCGCAGATACCATAATACTCGAAATGTACACCGATTGAGGAACCCTCAGATGCTTGTTCGAGACCAGAATCAACGGGACACGAACGCGCTCAACTGCCCGGAACAGGATATCCACTATCACACCGGGAAATGCATCGGCATCGACGAGTATCTGCATTCTACGCCCTTCCAAATACTAATCCCAATAATCCTGATTCCTTCCCAAGTCTTGGATCGTTGATCATATCAAGAATTGTGCGGGTAGAATCAGATACGGATACTTTCACCTGTCCCCTCCAGACCGATTTTAACACAAACATAGCATACTATAGTAAAAGTTTAAATAAGGTGACATATAATCGTCATTGCGAGCGGAGCGAAGCAATCCTTCCCCGAGATTGCTTCAGGCTTGCGCCTTCGCAATGACAACTTTCTTTTTGCGTTAACTATAATTATACTTTATTCAATAATTAACTATAGTTAAAGCGCATTATTTCATTTATTAGCTGAATTACTGCATATTGGTTGTACTTTTTATTATTTGAATTAAATGACTTTTTGATTATAACGATCTTTACTAACAAGGTTGGGTTGAGTAAAGCGAAACCCAACGAATAAAATTATCTTTCTTGTTCTTTCCATCTTATCGGATATATCTTCACGGTTTTGTCCCTGCCTGATATCCATACTTCTCCTTCCTGAATGGTACACGGAAAATCCATAGTGCGTTGCGCCAACACGGCCATTTCCTGAATGGCATCTGTCGGCAGGTTTATTACCGATAGATTTTTGAAACGAGTAATATGGGGATTTATCTTTTTCCACCAGGCGTTTGCGCTATTGCCGCTATAGGCGTAAATAATAACCTCTTTAGCGCGGCCACAGGCCTTACGGATCCGCTTCTCATCGGGCTGCCCAAGGTCTATCCACACCTCAATATTCCCGTTTAAATCTTTTCGCCACAGGTCCGGTTCATCGCCGCGGCTCACGCCTTGAGTGAATACAAGATCTTCATGGGCGTTTAGGACAAATGCCACTAAACGCGCCATCATACGGACGTCGTTCTCTGATGGATGCCGTGCGATGGTGAGCTTATGATCATGGAAGTAATTACGGTCTATATCCGCTATGTTCAGCTCAACTCTAAATATTGTTGCTTTTATTGCCATAGTAATGATTCCCTAGCCAATGAAATTGAGTTACCCTGCAAACTATAAATCATCATTTGATGTTTATTATTTTATAGATTCTTTATGATATAATAATTATGTGAAAAATGAAACTGATATCAACATTCAATATTATACGGGAGATTTTTGAAATGGTCACATTAGTAAACAGTACGAAACGTCTTTGCCTCTACGGAACGAAAGTCTTTTTTATATTGGTTCTGTTTGGTGCTTGCGCTTTGCCTGCATATACTCAAGAGAATTTGTGGAAGGAACTCCATGATAAAACTACCTCACTTTTACAAAAAAAGAGATATGCGGATGCAATAAAGGCGGGTGAAGAAGCATTAAAGGTAGCGAAAAACACATTTCCTGCAGGCGATGTCCGTATTGCAGATTCGATGAACTTGCTGGGAGTACTTTATAGAACCTACGGCAGGCATGCCGAGGCCGAGCCGCTCTTTAATCAGGCACTCACTATTTACAAAGAATCGCTTGGTTCAAACCATCCCTCTGTTGCCAAAGTATTGTATGAGCTTGCGGAAATGTTTCTCCTTCAAGACAAATATGCTGAAGCAGAGTCATTTTACAAACAATCTCTTGGTATCTATGAGCATGTGTTTGGTCCGGATCATCCCAGTGTTGTTAACGTCCTGAATAGATTGGGAGAGATTTATCAAGACCAGAAGAAATATGCGGAAGCGATATCGTTCTATAAAAGAGCCTTGGCCATCGAAGAAAAAACACTCGGTTCAGGCCATCCCGACCTTGCCTCTGCAATGAACAATCTGGCAACGCTTTATTACTACCAGGGTGAAAACACTAGGGCGGAGTCCCTTTATAAGCAGGCGCTTGAAATATATGAGAAAGAATATGGCAAAGACCACCCTTTAATTGCAACCGTCTTGGAGAAAATGGCTGATTTTTATGCGGGAACCGGCAGGAAAAACGAAGCGAAGAAATTAACAAAAAGGGCAAAAAAGATTTATTCAAACTATCAGAGATAAGATATGATGTTATTTTTCCAGGCGTCAGGGTAAGGGCTTGACATAAAATAACATGAACATATTTTCCACCTATTGCATAAGGGGTGGCACGGACAAACTTGTTTGTCCGTATTCTTCAACTCGTTCCCACGCTCCGGCGTGGGAATGCAACATTATGACGCTTTGCGTCTCGTCACAACCCGCCGGAGTTGCAAACCTGCCAGGATTTTCACTTGTGCCTTTCCACCCCCTTACGATTCCATAAAATGACCCAACCGCTCCTTAAGCATATCCTTCATGTAACAGTTTATCTCCCACGCATCGGCAATGGGTTTTCCGGTAAAGGGCATGGTAACCATATATGGGGGCGGGCCAAACTCTGAACATATCGGTAAATATTCTGCGTGGTTCTTTTGGTGATGTACCGCTATCTTTTCCCACCACCGTATATGTGCTTCAACGGCATCCTTCCACTCCGGTGCTCTCGGATCAGTAATCTGTGGAGAGGTTGCGCAGCCGACCCTTGCATGAATGTAATCGGCCCGTTCAATGACGCGGCTAACAGCCTCGTGCTGATCCTGGAGCAGGGAATTGTGTACGCAGCACCAGTGTGAAAAATCCGCAGTGAATCTTATCTCAGGCACGGCCTCAATGATATCCATGGCCGCTGTCGTACAAAAGGTTGCCCTGCCACGATGCGTCTCATGTAGTACCTTTATCCCACGTTTGCCGGCAAATCTTTGGGCGCTGACAATCACCCTTCTGTTTTCCCTAAAAGGCCAGAAATCCTTGCCGCAATGGACGTTCACAAGCAAGGGATTAAGCTCAGCGGTTTTGCCTAGCCCTTTTTCCAGGGATTCTATTTGCGCATCAGTGGTCGCCCCTTCAGCCCTGACCTGAGCAACCAAATCCAGCCCGCTTTCATTGAGCAGGACGCCAAGCCTGTTTCTCCCGGCGCTGTCGTCGGGAACCTTCATTTCAACCCCTTCAAACCCGGCATCCTTGATCACCTTGAGGTTGTCCTCAAGGGTAGGCTGATTCATACCCCACAGGGTGCACAGGTACTTAATTTTCATTTGAGTAGGTTTTTACATACACATTACGTTACCTCATAACCATATTTTCTAAACCATCTCAGTATTTTTGAGTATAAATCCATAATCGAAGTCGCCTTTATTTCATGTTTTTCCGGCGGCATGGGCGGCCCATAGGGGTAAATACCGTTAAAAGTCAGTGTCAATTCTACCGGGAACTTACCGGAGTCCATGATTCTTATTTTTGCTTGATAAGAGAGACCTTCCCGACATTTTGGATGGTCGAATCGAGCATACAATTGAGTTTCTTCTTCGTAGATGATCAGTGATTTCTTCATTTTTCTTATGCCTTCAGTGATAATGTATGCGCTTACTACGAGATATATCAAGCGATATCATATATCTCCGGTATAGGTAGATGACCATCCAAGTAATTTTTTTAATTTCTGACTCGGATTGAATTTGAATGCGCACGAATGCCCCCTAAAATCCAGATAAAAACTCCCCAATCCCGTCAGTGAAACGCCTTGTCCTTCCTTAAAGGCTTCATAAAGCGAATCAGTTACACCATCCACCCAGTCAGAGGCCGTTTTTTCATCCGTGTTCATTTTCATTGCAAGCTTTTGTATAAATTCTTTTTTTGTAAGGGATTTACTCATGGGTATTTTACTCCTAAGGGACCAGCAAAAAACAACATGTTTTTGGCTAAACCCAATTCAAGTTTGTTCATTGTACAGGAATTTTCATTAAATCTAAGCGGGTTTGCTGGCTATGCATCTTGTAAGGTTAATATCTATAGTATGTTCAGAAATAATGGCAAGAGATAACTCCGGTAGACAACCGATCCCCGTTCGCTGACGGGGACAAGAGTATGCCCAAAGGGCAGAAAGCATATAGGCGGGGGTGAAGCCCCATAAGCGCTAAGTTAAAATTACGGATTAATTTAACCGTGTAATGAATAACGAATATCGAACAAGGAATTTCGAATTATGAAGTTTTGTTA
>JAUSDH010000002.1 GCA_030650655.1 Candidatus Brocadiaceae bacterium | reverse complement strand
AACAACGTCCTTTCAGCGGCTCAGACCCTGAGGGAAAACAATATCAAGATAACTCCTTTCTTACTTGGGCCGCCATCTCATAAACTTGGTAATGCGAAGCTGTTTTCACTGTTTGTTGATGACAGCGAAATCCACTGGATTTCACGCTCCCAATGGGCCGATTGTGAAGATTTAGTCAACAACTATGTAGAAAAAAGAAAGGACTTGGGGGTAAAGATCTTTGTTCTTCCTGAGGGGGCGCATCATCCATTGGCGCTGCCAGGCTCTTTAAGCATTCTCGTTGATATCCTTCGCAATGAGCGGGAATCGGGGGTGCGTTTCGATCATATTTTTATCGATGCCGGTACGGGTATGGTTGCGCAGTCTCTCCTGGCTGGGGCTGCCGCCATTGGGCGGAAGACGATATTTCATGTCGTGGTTCTGGCAGGCTCATTTGAGGATTTCCAATCGGGATTATCCCGTGTTGTGCAATACACCGAGGAGTTTCTTGGAGTTTCTCTTAGTTCATTACCTGACTACCATAGGTACTATCCTGTGACCGCTAAGTCATTTGGCAGTACCAACAAGACTATTTTCAGGGAAATACAGCGTATTGCCAGGGAGGATGGAATTCTCACGGATCCTGTTTACTCCTCCAAACTGTTTCTTACGGCAAGACAAACGATTCTTGACCAGGCACTTGATGGGAATATTCTCCTGATACACTCTGGAGGGGGGTTGGCCTTAACGGGTTTTATGGACCACCCTGTGTTCAGTTGTGTAAGGTTGGATTAAGCGGAACGCACCCGACAAAAAACGGCGGCGATGGGTTCGCTTTGATTAACCCATCCTGCTTGACGATTCTTAGTTAAGTTCATTGTATAGGAATTTTCATTTTATTTATGCGGATTACAGGATGGCATGGATTATTCCCCTCTTGGGAGGGGTTAGGGGTGGGTCTCTTGGTCGTGAAATCTCTATGAATATTAAATGAATTACCGACTTACCCACCCCTAAATCCCCTCCCAAGAGGGGAATTTCTACATCGATTTCTTCGAATCCTTTCTTGATAGCATAGAGGATTACGTCTTAAATTTTAATTTAGGTTGTTGGGTTTTTTTACTCAATACAACCTACGCAACGTAAAATCAAAAATATGGACAAATCAAGCCAGGAAAGATGTATCCAATGCCGGTTAATAATTCAAGACTGTATTTGCCGGGATATTTCAGCCTTTTGGGCGGAACATAAAATAACTCTGTTAACAAGTAAAAGAGAAGAGCGGATTATCTCCAATACGGGAAGGCTGCTTCGATGTATGCTGGAAAATATCTCTCCTGTTTATATAGGAGAAAAGGGGTGGGAAAAAGAGGTTGAGTCAGAAATAGTGAGAACCGATTATACGCCGGTAATCTTTTTTCCGACACCGTCTATTTGTGATGGGCAAAAAGTTATGGAAAAAACGGGGAAACCATTGAATATTTTTGTTCTGGACACCAGTTGGAGAAATGCGAGGAGATGGCTTCACAAACCAGTGCTTATGAATTTAAAAAAAATCGGATTAAAAACAGTACCGCCTTCTGAATATTACCTCAGGAAGCAATCTGTAGAAAACTATTTGTGCACTTTTCAAGCAGTTACTTTATTAATGGCAGAACTCAGGACAAAAGGTTTTGCTTCGGTTTCTTTTCAAATAAATGAAAAGTTTAAATTGTGGGTGAAATCTTTGGCAAGGCAAAGAGGCTTGAAAATAACGACTACCCGGCACTAACCACTACTAGAAAACAGGGGCAATTCCCATATTTATTAATGGAAAGGCAAATAGTAGGGGCGAAGCATTTGTTGCTAAGAAGTGGGACTTTCCCATACTCATTCAAACAAATGCTTCGCCCCTACTTGCATATCGAACGATTAATCGTTATATTATGGCATGGAATTAAATCACCTTGGTGTCACAAATAAGAGCGCCGAGCAGGCGATACAGTTTTATCAGGATTTTTTAGGTCTTGAAAAGACAAGAGAAATTCTATTACCTCTGGAACTTTCAGAGCAATTGTTTTCTCTTTCTCAAGAGATAAAAGTGTTAGTTTTTGAAAAGCCCGGGATAAAGATCGAGGTATTCATATCTGCTTTTCAACATGCCAACCCAAATCTTACCCATTTCGGTCTAATGCTGGATAATTTTTCTGAGGTCACAGAAAAGGCTCAGAGGTCTCATGTTGATCTTATCATTGGGAAACATAAGGATAAGACCGTGTACTTTCTCAAGGATTTTTCCGGCAACCTGATTGAAATAAAGCAAAAATCGTAAAATAGGTGGAGGTGGACACACCTTACTTTTACTGGCGGGAGGCATCTGGCATAAAAGCAGCAGCCGGTGTCCGGGAGACAGATTTAATATAAAAGGCAACCCGCAAGAGCATTTCAGGATTTGATTTCCTGTCAAAAGCAGACCATTTTGGATTGCCTGTTTACCGGCTCAATGCTTCATTTCTCAAAATGTTCCGCTCTATCGTGTTGCTTCAATTTGTTTAATACGATTTCTGCCGGGGTTAAATATTTTTTCTTATTATTACATGCTTTACAACACGGGACGGTATTCCCCTTTGTGCTTCTACCTCCCCTCGATAGAGGTACCACATGGTCCATGGTAAGTTCATCAGGGAGGAACTTTGCCTGACAATAATAGCATATCCCCTGGGAAATTTTGTTCTTCCACCACTGAGATTTCCTCATCTCCTGAGCCTTCAGCTTTTCCCTGGCAATATGTTTCGGGTCTTTTTCTATATGAATCCATTCAGACACGACTATTTTCCTCTTTTAAAGACATCTTTACTCACAAACTATGGCTAATGATTGTTAGATTATTGTAGATTATTTTACAGTAAAAGGAAAGGGTTAACAAAAAACACTATCCATCCGTTGGTCAAAGAAAAACAATTATGGACGGAAAATATTTAACGATATCCTCAATTCTTTTTAGACCGGCACCTTTATTTGGCTTTGAGTATTCTGCTCTAATATTTGCATTGATATACTATGACCTTATTGCCAGACCAAGGGCATGAAGGCGGGGGGAAGAAGACGGATTGAAAGAAAACCAGTAAAAGCAATTCAGAATTTGACCGTTTGACAAACAGCACATCAGTTTGTATTATCTGTTTGCAGAAACAGTGCTTCATTTCCAAAAACGAACAGAGGGTTGAATCAGGGCTCGCACCATGTCAGGTTGACCGGGGGCCGCTATGTTTAACGATAATCGTAGTATAAACACGGCAATAACCGTTAGACGCCAAAATATAAACAAACAGGGACATGATATGATAGTTGATCGTATACAAAACGGTAAAGCTTATCCGCTGGGAAAGGCCTGGCAACTCGCTTTTGAATTTCTGGTTTCTCTAAAACCCGATGCAGAAGAGAAGAAATACCACGTGCAAGGGGATGATATTTTTGCAATGGTTATGAGCTATGAGACACGTCCTCCTGATACGGCGGTACTTGAGACGCACCGGAAATATTTGGATATTCAGACGGTTATTACCGGCGGAGAAGGAATTGCCTGGTTCCCAAAAGACGAACTCATAATAAAGCAACCCTATGATGAATCGAAGGATGTGGAATTTTACCATCAGCCGAACTTAAGCTTCGCACGAATGAACGTCTTTCCCGGCATATTTGTTGCTTTATTTCCCCAGGATGCCCACATGCCTTCTCTCATGCTTGGAAATACGCCTGTATGTATCAAAAAAGTAGTGGTAAAGGTAAACGTAAAGCTTCTCATGATTTCCTGAGAGGATACACGTGCTAAAGGGTGTACGTCTTTCCTCATGACGGCCAGGAAAATGCAGTTTCCTTTTGTTGTCGAGTATTAATCAAAGGACTTTATACATGCCAGAAAAAAAGGACGATATGTTTCCCGATAAAGAGTATCTTTTAAAGGTTGTGCGAATGCGCATGCCGTTTGGCAAATACAAAGGGCGATTGCTGATTGATTTGCCTGAGGCGTATATTGTGTGGTTTGCCCAACAGGGATTCCCGAAAGGTGAATTAGGTAATATGCTTGAGTGTGTCTATGAAATCAAGCTGAATGGACTGGAATACCTATTGAATCCACTACGCTAATTCAATACGAGTAAGTTGGGTCGGACCACGCTAAACTCTTGAAATTTATTAACATTCCATAAAAAATTATGCTATTATCTATTTTAATTGTATAGGAATTTTCATTTTATTTATGCGGGTCACAGGGTGGCATGGATTATTCCCCTCTTGGGAGGGGTTAGGGGTGGGTTCCTTTCCCCGTTTTCACGAGGACAAGGGTCGTGAAATCGCAGTGAATATCTTACGAAGTTACCGACTTACCCACCCCTAAATCCCCTCCCAAGAGGGGACTTTCTAATTTATGATTTTTTATGACTTTAGTCGCTGGAAAGAAAGATAGGAACACATGAAATTTAGTGAACTTGACCTTCCTGCAAACATCCTCAAAGCGCTTAAGAAGATGGGGTATGAAGAAATGACCCCTATTCAGGAGGCGACGTATCCGGTAATTTTCGCAGGGCAGGACCTTTGTGCTCTTGCTGAGACCGGGTCGGGAAAGACGGCCGCCTGTGCGATCCCGCTTATTCAGAAAGTTGATCCTGCTCTTAATGCCATTCAGGGACTGGTGCTTGTCCCGACGCGTGAATTGTGTATGCAGTATATGGCAGAGATAGAGAAGATTGCATCAACGACGCACGTGATTCCTTATGCAGTGTATGGCGGTTTTGATAAAAAGATTCAGATTGCCAAGCTGAAACAGGAAGTGCATATTTTGGTTGCAACACCGGGGCGGCTTATTGATCTTTTGTACGATGGGATACTTTCTTTTGCGCAGGTGAAATGCGCTATCCTTGATGAGGCGGATGAACTTTTAAAGGTGGGATTCCTCGAAGATATTGAATTTATTCTGTCGTGCATCTTGCATGAACATCAGACGCTCCTTTTCTCTGCGACGATGCCTGATGATATCAAAAAGCTCGCACATGACTGTTTGCGTGATCCCCAGCATATCTCACTTATTACAGACAGGGTGGCGCCAGAAAGCATTGAGCATTATTTTTCCTATACCCACCCAAAACAAAAGCAGATAGAACTTATCAAGTATCTTGAGGGGGAGGATATTAATCAAGTGCTCGTTTTTTGCAATGCCCGGCACATGGTTGATTCATTGTTCCGCTCCATCAGGAAAGATTTAAGAGATATCGACTATATGCACGCGGGGCTCACTCAGGATAAGCGTTCAGCGACTATTGAGAAGTTCAGGAGTGGCAAGCTCCGCTACCTTATTGCAAGCGACGTTGCTGGCAGGGGGCTTGATTTTTCGCATGTCTCGCATGTGATTAATTGGGATTTCCCGAGAGACGGAGAGCAGTATACACATCGTACCGGCCGTACTGGCCGTATGGGGAGAAAGGGGAAGGCTTTTACCTTTGTATCCAAACACGATCTTCCTTCTTTTCGCAAACTAATTCGCAGTAGAAAGATCACTCCCTGCTGGATTGGAAAAGATCCTCTGTGCGAAAATAACACACCTCAAGATAGAAGAACTCAAACGAGAAAAAGAACCTTTCGGCCTCGCCCCGCTGAAGGAAGCAAGAAAACAGAATAAAAGGAAATCATTGACGCACTCTGCAAAGAGACGAATAAAAGTTTTGATGAAATAAAAAAGGAACGAGGTATAATAAGACAAATAGCTATGGACTTGTTATATCGGGTTGGGGGACTAAGCGGAACTGCGACAGGAGAAAGGATGGGAGTAGACTATAGTACCGTGAGCCTGGGGAGAAAACGATTACGAGAAAAACTGAAATGCGACAAGCATCATATAGAAGTTCATGAGTAATCCGGTTATTGCAACCATAATATTATTTATCGACTAAAAACGAAAATGTCATCTCATATCCGCTAAATTCTGAATTAACTGAAAAGCCTCATCTGCTGTATTGACTAAATGGTAAATATTCATATCTTCCCTATCTATAGCATTATTCTTTTTGTATACCTGATTTTCAATCCACCCTAAAAGCGGTGACCAATATTCTCTGTTTATTAAAATAATTGGAATTGGTTTGCTCTTTTTTGTTTGAATCAGTGTAATCAATTCAAAAAATTCATCAAGGGTTCCAAAACCACCGGG
>JAUSDH010000297.1 GCA_030650655.1 Candidatus Brocadiaceae bacterium | reverse complement strand
TTTGTTAGCATAATGTATTTTTGTTTTTATGTTAATTAAAGTAATATAGAAGGTCGGGAAGGTTTGATCTAAGAAAATGTCTTTTATTTCAATATTTTAAATAATCTTAGAGAAATGAGAAAAACAGCATACTTAGATGTTTTAAGGCGAATTTTATGGTTATGAAGAGTTATTTGGGGATTTTCAGTGTGCTGTTTTGGTTTGGTGATTATCACTTAAAGATGATCATTATGAATCTAAAAGAAATATTTTTTAATAAGTCCATTTTGGCTAAACGAGAAAGCAGAGTACATAAATGGTGGTGTAGCTTTGTATTTAAAATGTCTTACATGGCTATATTATCCATGATACATACCATATTTTATGATACTCACTTTTTAAGAAGTATTTCTAAAAGATAGTAACCTTCATTTCTTTTCTGTTTAAATTGACATTTCTCTTAGGCCGTACCTCTCCAAAAAGTTTCATCCAGTTTTCTTTTTCCCGATAGTAGTTTCTCATTATCTTTATCTTTTATACGATGAAGATCGTTTTTATTTATTTTTGGAGGGCGAGTCGATAGATCGGCTCACAAAATAACATGCAAATATCCCAAGTACTGATGTACCTCCCTATCCCCGCTTGTATTGCCCTTGGATACTTCATTTGTATCCTCGCTTACAGGAAAAGGCACTCAGCCAGCGAAAAGAAGCTAAAGCAACTCATTGAAGAATCAACGAGAGCGGCTGAAAAAGCTAGGAAGGAAGCCGAGATTGCGGCAAAGGCCGAACTTTACCAGCGGAGGGAGGCTTTTGAGAAAGAAACGCAAGAAACCAGGATGGAATTGAAGCAGCAAGAAAGAAGGTTAAGTAAAAGAGAAGACAACATGGACCACAAGATGGAGTTACTCACAAAGAAGGAAAGGTACATTGACACTCTTTCTGCTAATTTTGCCTTAAAAGAGAAAAAAATAGATGAAAAAAGACTAGCACTTGAGAAAGTCATAGAGGAAGAAAATAATACACTCCTGAGAATCTCTAATTTATCCAGGGAAGAAGCTGAAAAACTTCTGTTGAGTCGGTTGGAAAAGGAACTCGATATCAAATGCGCCGAGGTGATTTCGAAAAAAACAACAGAGGCAAAAGAGAATGCGGAACAGACCGCCGTATCATTAATTAGTACTGCAATCCAAAGGTGCGCCGCAACTCATACGGCTGTATATATTGTAAGTTCAATTGAGCTTCCCAATAATGAGATGAAGGGACGTATCATTGGACGTGAAGGGCGAAATATCCGCGCCTTTGAAAAAGCGACCGGGATTGATGTTATTGTGGATGATACTCCGGGAGTAATCGTGCTTTCTGGATTCGATAGTGTTCGACGTGAGATTGCAAGGAAGTCAATGGAGAAATTGATCCTTGATGGCAGAATTCACCCTGCACATATTGAAGAAATTGTGAAGGAAACAGAAAAAGAAATTGAGCAGGTCATTCAGGAAACAGGGAAGCAAACGTGTTTTGAATTAGGTATTCATAATGTTCATCCAGAGTTAATGAAACTGCTCGGCAGGCTTAGATATAGAACAAGTTATGGGCAAAACCAGCTTCAGCATTCTATTGAAGTCAGTAACCTCATGGGTATTATTGCAGGTGAATTAAAACTGGATGTCCCCCTCGCTAAAAGATGCGGTCTTTTGCATGACATCGGCAAGGCTATTGGCCCTGAAATGGAAGGTACACATGCCATTGCTGGTGCAGACCTTGCAAAACGGTATGACGAAAGACCCGAAGTAGTGAACGCAATTGGCGGCCATCATGAGGAAAAACCGGTTGAATCTGTTTATACGGTGTTGGTAAGCGCAACTGATGCCATTTCAGCAGGAAGACCAGGAGCAAGAAGAGAAACCCTGGAAAAATATATCAAACGACTTGAAAAACTCGAAAGTATAGCAACTTCCTTTAGCGGTGTTGAAAGCGCTTATGCCATTCAAGCAGGAAGAGAGGTGCGAATAATGGTGTGCCCTGACAAGGTAAATGATAAGATTGCCGCAAAGATGTGTTACGATATTGCAAGAGAAGTTGAAGCACAGTTAGAGTACCCGGGTGAAGTCGTTGTTACAGTCATTCGGGAGACACGCTTTGTTGAACATGCAAAGTAGTGTATATGCATACAGAATTTGATGTAATCGTGGTCGGGGCCGGGCATGCAGGCTGTGAAGCAGCTCTTGCCTCGGCACGGATGGGTCTGAGCACTGCATTGCTCACGATAAATCTGGACACGATTGCACAGATGTCATGCAATCCTGCCATTGGCGGCCTTGCAAAGGGTCAATTAGTTCGGGAAGTTGATGCCCTTGGCGGAGAGATGGCAAAGGTGACTGATGAAACAGGCATCCAATTCCGTATGCTCAACACCAAAAAAGGCCCCGCCGTCCATTCACCACGTGCCCAAGCCGATAAAAAAGCCTATCAATTTTCCATGAAGAAAAGGGTAGAGAGTCAAAGCAATCTTTTCTTAAGGCAGGAAATTGTTGACGATCTCATCATTGATAATAAAAAAGTGATGGGGCTTATTGGTCAAAGTGGCATAAAATATAAAGCAAAGGCTGTTATCATTACCACAGGTACATTCTTAAAAGGGCTTATTCATATTGGCGAGTTTATTACTTCAGGCGGTCGGATTGGAGAACTTTCGTCTGAAAAACTGTCAGATTCCCTACGGAGGAACGGGTTTGAGGTGGGACGTCTGAAGACCGGTACGTCGCCGCGTCTCAATGGCCGTACCATTGATTATAAGCCACTCACACCTCAGTACGGAGACGAATATCCCCAACCATTCTCATTTTCAACAGAAAAGATAATTTGTCCCCAAGTCCCCTGTTATATTACATACACGAATCCCACTACACACAAGATTATTACATCTAACCTGCACCGTGCACCACTCTATACCGGACAGATTAAATCTGTGGGACCACGATACTGCCCGTCATTAGAAGATAAGGTCGTACGTTTTTCAGGGAAAGACCAGCACCAGATATTTCTGGAACCTGAGGGGTTGAATACTCTGGAGGTTTATTGTAACGGTATTTCTACCAGTATGCCGCACGATATCCAGGAGGCTATCGTTCATTCTATTACAGGCTTGGAGTCGGCTGAGATTGTACGGTATGGCTATGCCATCGAATACGATTTTGTGCCGCCTACGCAACTCCATCCGTCATTAGAAACAAAACTCGTGGAAAATCTTTTTCATGCCGGTCAAATTAACGGAACCTCCGGTTATGAAGAAGCTGCTGCCCAGGGAATCATGGCCGGTATCAATGCGGCCCTGAAAATACAGGGAAAAGAACCTATTGTCCTTGATCGTTCAGAAGCTTACCTCGGTGTGCTCATTGATGATCTTGTTACAAAAGGCACGCAAGAACCGTATCGGATGTTTACGTCTCGTGCAGAATACCGGCTTCTCCTGCGACAGGACAACGCCGACAGGAGATTAATGAAGTACGGATACCGTTATGGGCTTATCTCT
>JAUSDH010000295.1 GCA_030650655.1 Candidatus Brocadiaceae bacterium | reverse complement strand
TGAATGTTTACCAATATAACGCCGATCCTTTGTGTCCGGCCAATGGGCGGGGGATGAACCACCCGCGATACAGGTTTTTTCTATATCGTGCGGAGATAACCCCCGCGCTACGGGCAACATAATTTTTAGCCGCAAGCCCGGTTGAGGAACGAAACACAATATTCCCCTTTTCCAGGAATTCCCCTGAAAAGACGTTTTATGAACTATCGAAGACAATAAAAGTGAAATAGGTGTTATTTTGGTTTGGTTTGGTTTGGTTTGATTTGCAAGGATAATGCCATTCGCTTTCCCCTCAAAATTTATATGAAATATTCAAGGATTTGCCTATATTAATCAAGAATCAACTATGTTTGTCAAGCCTTTTTCTCTCAAATAAGACCTTTGGCGACTTTTTATGCCACTAAGACTCTAAGTGACAAAGAAAAAACGTAACACTCCACCCCCTCCCCTAACCCCTCCCACCAGGGGCGGGGAATACTTATCGGTCCCTTGTATTCCTCCCCCTTGACTTCGTCGTGAGCTCAGTCGAACGATGGGGGAGGGCAAGGGTGGGGGTGAATTGTTACGAAATTAATAACATTTCATTAAACCTATTGACACGGGACAAAATAGCTGTTAGCATTATTTCTTAATTTTTTTTCATAATCTCTTGTGTACTGTCCTTAACACCTCTTTACACCGTCATTGCAACGGAAGAAGCCCGGAGCAGGAAATGACCGGCATAGTAAAGTTAGTTATGAGACAGCCTACTGGTAATTCTGGTAATTGTGGTTCTATTCTAAATGATTTCAACCGTAGTAAATTATTACGACATTCTCGAAGTACATCAAGAAGTAAGCGCAGAGGAGATAAAACGCTCGTTCCGAACGCTTATCAAAAAATATCATCCCGATATTCACGGACCGAACAAACTATGGGCTGAATCGAAGACAAAGATTATCATACAGGCTTACAAGACACTTTTTGACTCCACAACTCGCGAACAATACGATAAACTATACAGCCATCACCTTCAGAATAGCAGAACTCGAAGGCACACAAAAAGAGAAGATATACAGACGAAAGACACAGGCATTCATGCGCGGGTGCGTCTTATTTTTGACGATCTTCTAAACGGTCATGCTCGGAATGCTATAGAAAATTATGAACGTTTATCAAAAGACCACGCTGATGCAGAATTTCTTTTGCATTTAAAACACCGAGACTACATTGACTGCAAATTCCTGTTAGCCGAGGCATATGAAAAACTTGGACAACATGAGGTTGCGATTGAATTTTACGAATTTATCTACGAGCGGGGGAAAGACACCCATCTTGCCGCTGAGATTAAAGAACGAATCAGAAATATCTATTGTCGTAAACTGACAAGGTCTGCCCCACCGGAAAAGGCTTTAGGCTATTACGAAAAGGTGCTAAAGCTTAAGCTGAGCAAAAACGAGAATGCCTTTATTTATAAAAAGATGGCCGAGTGTTATCTCAAATTAAAAGAGTATGAAAATGCCCTTGTACACCTGAAAACTGCTTTATCATTAAAACCCAACCTTCAAGGTTTAAGTAAGATTAAGACAAAACTCAGACAACATATACCAAACTTAAACATATAAATGAATACAGAAATACCCCCCCTTCTTACCACTAATATTCCACAACTCAAGCTTTGCAACCGTGGTAAGGTACGTGATATTTATGAAATTAACGACTCCCTGTTGATCGTCGCCACAGACCGTATCTCAGCCTTTGATGTGGTCCTGCCAAACGGCATACCTTACAAAGGGAAGGTGCTTACCGGATTTTCTGAATTCTGGTTTCAATATACCTCCGGCATTATTGAAAACCACCTTATTACAACCCGGATTGAACACATGAACAATAGTATCATTACACAGCACAAGGACATGCTGGATGGCCGTTCCATGCTGGTAAAGAAGGTAGAAGTCATTCCCGTAGAATGCGTAATTCGGGGTTATTTGGCAGGTTCTGGCTGGAAGGAGTATCAAAATACTCAATCCATTTGTGGAATAAAGTTACCTCCTGGACTTAAAGAATCCGAAAAGCTTCCGGAACCCATCTTTACCCCTTCCACAAAGGCTACTACAGGGCACGATGAAAACATTCCTTTTTCAAAGGTTGTAGATTCCATTGGTAAAAAACTCGCTGAAGAACTGAAAGAAAAGAGCATGAATGTCTATCTCAAGGCTAGTGATTACGCCCAAAATAAGGGTATCATCATCTGCGACACCAAGTTTGAATGGGGCATTACAAAAGACAATAAGACAATACTGATTGATGAGGCACTCACGCCAGATTCATCACGCTTTTGGCCAAGAGAAGGCTATGAACCAGGGAAGCCGCAACATTCCTACGACAAGCAATTTATCCGCGATTATCTCGAAAGCATCCATTGGGACAAAAAACCACCAGCGCCAACCCTCCCTCCCGACATCATTCAAAAGACCTCTGAAAAGTACCTGAATGCCTATAAAACCCTCACTGGCAAGAGACTGCTTTAAAAGATAGCAAAAATGACAACAAACCTGAATGATCTCAATAAATATCTTAACGTCGCAAGAGAGGCCGCACTCAGTGCCGGTATTGTTCTCAAGGAACGCTTCAGGAAATTGTGTCCATCCATGATTGACGAAAAGGCTAAGAACGATTTCGTTACCGAAGCGGACAAAAAGTCAGAGGAAATTATCAAAGGCCATATTCGGTCTCAATTCAACAACCATGATATACTGGCCGAAGAATCTTTGGCGGTAAGAAATGCTTCCCCTTTCTTGTGGATCATCGACCCCCTAGATGGCACTTTGAACTATATCCACGGCCTGCCGTGCTTTGCCGTCTCTATTGCCTTAGAAATTGAAGGAGAACTGGCGGTAGGTCTCATTTACGAACCTCTCAGAGAAAACATCTATTCTGCCATCAAGGGCCAGGGGGCTTTTAAAAATGGCAAACGTATTCACGTCTCACACTCCAACACCTTAAACACTTCCCTCGTTGCAACGGGTTTCCCATTCAGGATAAAAGACATTATCGATAACTATCTCAAGGCATTTAAGGAGCTATTCATGCATGCCACCGGCATCAGGCGGGGAGGTTCGGCATGTCTCGACCTTGCATATACTGCAGAAGGTATTTTTGGGGGCTTCTTTGAATGCTCTCTATCGCCGTGGGACATGGCAGCAGGCGCCCTTTTAGTCAAGGAAGCAGGTGGCGTGGTTACTGATTTTAATGGTGGCAACCAATATTTAAAAACCGGCAATATCATCGCTGGCAGTAAGGGAGTCCATCAGGAAATGCTAAAGATTATCCAGGAAATCTTTAAGAATTGATAAATCCCTTCGATAAACCCGTAATCCCCGTGTAAATTGGATATTCAGTCTCCAAATATATGGATTCCTGCTATTTCAGGAATGATAAAAGGTTGAATTATTACTATTTTTTATTCATTTCCTCAACGTTCTATAAATACTTTTAATATGCGGATGGATGTAACAAACAGTATCTGTTGTTAGCGATGGCGTGTCACTCCCACCTTCCTGCAATATATACTAACCTGGCAAATGCTGCATTTGGGGGAGATAGGGACACAGATGTTCTGACCGTAGGTAACAAGGAGATCGTTGATGGTAAGCCAATATTTCTTCGGAAGTTTTTCACGGAGTGTAAATTCAGTCTCGTGAGGGTTCATTGTTTTGACATACCCCAAGCGGTTGGTAATCCGATGTACGTGAGTGTCCACACAGATACCAGGTTTTTTGTACCCCAGGGTTACTACTAAATTCGCCGTCTTGCGCCCCACACCATTCAGTTTCAATAACTCGTCAATTTCGTCCGGTACCCTGCTGTGGTATTCTCCAATTAGTATCTTGCAAATTTCATTGATCTTCCGTGCCTTTGTCCGATAGAACCCTACAGGGTAGATGAGTTTTTCTAATTTTGGAATTGGAATTTTCATCATTTCTTCTGGATTATCCGCCACAGCAAAGAGCCGACAAGAAGCCGCGCTGGTGGTTTGATCTTTGGTTCTCAGGCTCAAGAGACACGAGATCAGGACATGAAATGGGGTTCGTTTCCGAGAAATGGTCGTAACAATGGGTTCAATAAAACGTTTATTTTCGTGCCTTATACTCTTTAGTACTGTATCAATATCAAACAACTGCAATCCCTCAATAAAAAAACGGCAACATGCAAATTTCTGTTCACACGTTGCCGCTTATTTGATTCAAGCTACCAAAAAGTCATGTAACTAACACATACATGACTCTTCCTATTTTGTATGAATTACGGCTTACCTCTCTTCTCGGCAAAGAGCTTATCATAAACAAAACCCGCTGCAATTCCTCCCAGGATCGGACCTATCCACCAGACATAATGATGAGTGAACTGTCCTGATGCAAGAGCTGGGCCGAACACACGGGCAGGGTTCATCGCACCGCCGCTGATTGTACCGCCAATCATTGCTCCAAAGAGTACCACCAATCCGACAGCTATTCCAGCAAATCCAGGCGAAGCCCTTTTATCCACAAGCGTCCCGTAAATGGTAAAAATTAAAAGGAAGGAAATAATAAATTCCATCAATACACCACGTGCAATAGAAACCCCTGGCGCCAACACACACGTCCCCAGATAAACGGTTTTAGCCGCATCAGGAAACAGGGTTTTTAACGCAAGGCCTGCCAGTGAAGCCCCAGCAATTTGGGAGATGATATACATAATTGCAGTGTTGGGCTCCATCCTTTTCGTAATCCAAAATGATATAGTTACCGCGGGATTGACATGGGAACCAGACACATAACTTGTCGCATAAATAACGGCAATTACAACAATACCAAATGCTATGGAAATACCCAGAAGACCCAGTCCTTGCCCACCCGCCTGCCGCAAATAAAAATCGGCGCATACAGAACCAGCCGCTATAAACACCAGCGCGAATGTCCCGACAAACTCGGCCATATACTTTTTGTACGCATTCATTTCGTTTTCTCCCGTATATTTTAACTAAATTATTTCTTCAGACTTAGCAAGAATATTTATAAATTACACGCTTGTGATTTTTTAACATACCTAATCAAACTGTAATAAACCATCACGTATTGACCATCCTATATTTATCTGTTCTTTTTACAAAATATTTTTTTTGAGCCACCTCCTTTCAAAATTTATAAAGATACTTAACTATGTAAAGGACATAATCTTGTAACAAGTTAGCACAATCAAATTACACTGTCAAGCAAAAAGATCCAAAAAATGAAGATTTATTAAGTAACGATAAAATTCACAAAAGAAAAATATCCGATTTATAAAAAAAGAGCCCTATTCTTACCTATAAGAGTTAACTCCGTACTGCAGTAATTAAACTTAACAAATGCAGTAAATAAACTGCAATTATTCTACATAAATTAGTCACGCTGATTTTTCATATATTTTTTAAAACTCACAACTATAATAGAATATAAAGGTTAGAAATTTTATCATTAAATATAATTATTCTGCACACAAGGCATCATTTTTGTGTAAGATTAGATTCATGTAAAGTTTTTGGAAAAAATATATATTTGTATTCTTTACCCAAATTCACAATTGGAGGGGTTTCATTGAAAATAAAAAAAGAAATACTTCCCACGATAGTAACGATGGGAAATATGATGTGTGGTTTTGTTTCGATCCTGTGTATTTTAAATCAGAAGTTTGAGTTCGCAGCGTGGTTGATAGTGGCGGCTATGGCATTGGATGCCTTTGATGGAAGGCTGGCCCGCATGATGAAGACAACAAGTAAGATGGGGGCTCAATTAGACTCTATGGCAGACCTCGTAACCTTTGGTATTGCCCCTGCATTACTCATGGGAAAGACCTGCACCAATTTGCCAAATATCTTTTTGTGGAGCATTGGATTATTTTTTATGATCTGCTCTGCCTTCCGATTGGCAAGGTTTAACGCGCAAAAAGACGAAGGTGTATCGGCACCTGGTCATTTTTTCACTGGATTACCAACCACCCTCTCAGGAGGGACGGTTGCACAGCTTGTCATCCTGAACCATTTTATACAAATAAGATTTGGAACAGATATCGTCACGACACTCTTACCCTTTATTACTTTTGCGCTTGGTTTATTCATGGTCAGCAAAGTCCCATTTTTTAATGTTACGAGCAAGATCGGCCTCAAACAAGGCATCTTGGCTATGATATTAGAATTTTCCGCTGCCATCTTATTCTTCGTAATCACCCCGGAATTAGCGCTATCTACAGCATTAAGTATTTATTTAATAATTTGTGCAATGTATGGAGTTGTTAAAGGCAAGCAACTAAAAAAGGGATATTCAACAACGTAATTTCACGTATAGCCTCCATAAAGGCGCTCGGTTATCAGCAATCAGATTTCAGTTTCCATCTGATTGCTGAGGATTATTTGCTAATAGTGAATTATTGGTTGTTATTAAACAATACGCACAGCCCTGTCCCCTCTTACGACCTTACCAATTACTGTTCCTGGTTCTTTTGCTTTTTCAAGATCGCTTAAGACTGTCTTCACATCTGACTTAGATACGATTAGCACCATGCCAATACCCATATTAAATACATGAAACATCTCCTGATTGTCAATATTGCCTATGTCCTGAATGATGTTAAATATTTCTGGAACATTCCATTTACTTCTTTCCAACGTAACAGCACAGCCTTCAGGCAAGATACGCGGTATATTTTCAACAAGCCCGCCACCGGTGATATGTGCCATCCCTTTTATAATCTTTTTTGTTTTATGATTTTTTAGAATTTTCAAAATAGGTTCTACATAGATTTTGGTTGGTTTTATGAGTTCTTCCCCCAATGTAGTATGCAATCCATATTTCGTAAGCTTCTGGGTTACCTTCATTTTTGCCTTATCAAAAAAGACCTTTCGCACAAGGGAAAACCCGTTGCTATGAACGCCACTCGAACTTAAACCGATAACCACATCGCCGGGTTTTATTGTTTTACCATCAATAATTTTATCCTTTTCTACCGCACCGACTACAAAACCTGCGATATCATATTCACCCTCGTGATAAAATCCCGGCATCTCCGGTGTTTCACCGCCAATGAGGGCGCAACCCGCTTGACGACATCCTTCCACAATCCCATCCAATACCTCGTGTAAAACTTTTGGAACAATCTTGCTGCTTGCCAGATAGTCCAGCAGAAATAGAGGTTCTGCTCCCAGCACGATAATATCGTTTACACACATAGCCACAAGATCAATTCCAATGGTATCGTGTTTCCCCGTCATAAAGGCAATCTTTAATTTAGTACCCACCCCGTCAGTAGAGGAAACGAGTACGGGTTCACGATATTTCTTAAAACGTGAGTTCAAAGCAAACAATCCCCCGAATCCATCGGGGTTTTCAATTACCCGCGGACTGAAGGTTGTTCGCATCTTTGAGTAAATATCTGTGGTAAACTGACCTTTCGTGTCAATATCAACTCCTGCATCTCTGTAAGAAAGTTTTTTCGTTATTTTCTTTTTCATAGGTTATCCATTGTAAAGTAAGGATGAACGTCCGTCCGTCCGTTCGCTCCTACATTAGTTAAATTACCGTTTTTTCTCTGTGCTCTCTGCGTCTCTGTGGTTTGCTCTATCCTTCCATGAGGGCATTATTGACCCCACCCTTCCTTTACAAAAACCAAGAAACATGCCGTACACATAGGCAAATTCCCTCACAATAGGTAAAACTGCCAGGAGGGAAAGCGTTTTTAGTGACACACGATCTCTTCTATTCCTTGCTATGACGATCATACCTAACGGAATATATACAATCGTCAATGAGCTTAATAAAATAAAAAATATTACACAGGGCGCAAGAAACGCATTTATCCCAAAGGGTATAGTCGCCAAAAACGCCAAAAGACTTATAAATAGTGCCATAAATATCACGGGGCGCAGCCATAATTTTATATTAAATGGCATCTGTTCCCGGAATTTCAGACCCATTGCGTATCCCCAGTAAAACTTCCTTTTCCAAATATCTTGCCATGTTTCAGGATACTGCGTATTCACGACGTTACCAGAGTCGTAAATAACCCTGCCTATCTTCTTCAATTTCCAACCTAACTCAGAATCCTCACTCCACCATGAATTCTCATTAAAACCGCCTAAGTCTAACAGCACCTTTCTGAGGATGGCAGAATTTACACCTGACAGCTTATTGGGCACCAGCGATTTCCTAAATACCCCATTCAATATTTGATCTAAAATGCTGGTTGCATTTACCAGCGGTTTATCCTTGTTATAAGCCTGATATGCCCCTCCCACTGCAACGACGCCCTGCTGCTCAAAACACGACGAAAACCTTTGCAACCAATCTGAAGGCACTACAGTATCGGCATCCGTTGTGATAATAACATCGCCAGCCGCTCGTTGTAACCCCGAGTTTAAGGCAGCAGCCCTTCCACCATTCTTTTCTCGCCTAACTAAAACTACACCTTTGTACAGAAGTTTTTCAATTGCCTGTACCGTACGGTCAGTGGAAGCATCATCAATAACAAT
>JAUSDH010000286.1 GCA_030650655.1 Candidatus Brocadiaceae bacterium | reverse complement strand
AGCCTATCCTTACATAGAAGCACAGGATATTGAAGAAGCTTTGCGCTACGCTGCCTATCTGGCAGAAGAGGAAACGGTGGAATTTTCGCGATGAGGTTGTCTTTGAAAAAAGGCGGATTCGCCGAAGACGTCTTCCACTGGAACCAGGTCTTTAACAAAATAAAGAAGCTTCAACTAACACTTCGCTGCAAGAGTTCATCACGCACTGGCGCTCGCCGAGCAGCTAAAACCCGTCAAAAAATACAACAAGAAGTCACGGTCAAACCTTCATTGTTCAATAACCAATTTCTCCTTTAACACTTCAATCTCTTTCTGAAAATTTACATCTCTTTTTATTCTGGCCTCTACCCCCTTTATTCATCCTATCAGTTGTGTAGGTTGGGTTGCGGCTCGAAACCCAATAAATCAAATCGGGATGCTCTCATATATACCTGTCAAATTCTGTGCTCAGTATCAGATTTCCACAAATACTTCTTCTTCAGTCATGCTCTGCACCGTTTATTATTATCGATGACGCGTAAAATGGTATACAGGGACATTTACCGTTTTTACTGGCTTAAATTCCTCCCGTGCAAATCCCAATAGTTCGTCTGTAACTTCCGGTGAATACATCTTCTCTCCGCATTTTGTACAAACGTCTGCTGGTACATGTTCTACAAAAAGGTACTTATCATCCTCTTCGTATCTAAATGTTACCTTCTTTTTTTCTGTTTTCCCCCCACAAAAAACGCATTTCATTTAAATTACCTCCTGATTCTAAAATTAATCCATTCTTCCATGTCTGGTTCATAGGCTGTAACAATTACCACTACTGGCGGTAGAGAAACTTGAACGTGCAGGTCTCTTCCATCGACTGTTTTTCCGTAAATAAGACAGCTTGGAGAATATTTATCATCTGGATACTCTTCTATAATTTCTCCTCCGCAAAGTGCTTCCTCAACTTCATGACGTAATATAGACCTCTTAATCATCCTTTTTATTGCATGATCTGAAAACCTATAATCACCTTTTCTTATTTTATCTTGTATGCCTTTTATGTTCATCTATTTTCAATGTTTTACCGTCTCAGCAACCAATGGCGATTACCGTTCAAGCTTTTGCACTGTGTCGCCCTACTCCACTTCAATCATAAATAAGGCTAACGGCTTGGAGCACCTACCACAGTGAACCCAACCGGGGGCAGGTCTTTATTCTTGCTATTGAAGCATGCTCTTCTTTATTACGAAACAGGACACTTTTTGTATTGGTAATAAATAAGGTGATAATGAGTCACGAATGGACGCAAATAGTCTCGAAAATGAAATTTGACAAAGTACCTTTTCCTGGGCAATTAGTAAAGGGTTGAACTTATATCAAACAATAGGCGCTTTTTTTATCCTAGTTGAGCAACTGGAATAAGTTCTGTCCTTTCAGGAAGCCGTTTCCCATTGGCAATTTCTTCGACTCTCTGCAATATCGTAGAATGATAATATCGATAACCACATTTATTGCAAACACCAACAGGTACATTTTCAAGCATAATAAAACCCGTTTTGTGCTTAAATACTTCCTTTTTTACCAATTTTTCCTTTACAACTCCGTCACAATATTCACATGTATAGCCATACATTCCTTTTCTCCAATATTAAGCAAAGCAACCAGGGGTCAAGTCTTTATTCTTGCTGTTGAAGCAGGTTCTTTTTTATTACGAAACAGGGCACGATTTGTCTAATGCCTAAAATCAACGAACCGGTTTATCACATACTTTGGTTTCCGCTTCGTTTAATCGAACCCTACCGCCTTTTCAAAAAAAGCCGTTTTGTTGGTTCAACTCAACCTACCCAACTAACAAGCTTACGTTACAAATTAACGACCTTTAAACCATTTATAGTATCAAAATGAGCATCACCCGTAAAAAGTGGTAGGTTTTGTTCTTTGCAGATAGATGCAATCCACAGGTCATTTTCAGGTATAGGACGTCCCTTGTGTTTTAACTCTAATCGGATAATGCTATAAAGATTGGCAGTCTCCCTTGTAATATTTAAGACTGTGCAAGCATTAATAAATTCGTTGTAGACCTTCAGATTTTCTTTTTGATAAGTTGAGTTTCTTGCCGCAAACAGGAGTTCTGCTATCACTGGAGTGGGAAGACAAATAGTGGTAATCGTGTCAAGTGCTTTAGTAACAAGGAGGTCATTCTTGAATAATCGTATTACTATATTCGTATCAAGGCTAATCCTTCCATTCATTCATATCAATCCTTTCAAATTCTTCCTCGACTGTCTGTAACATTCTGTTTGCCTCGTCATCACTCAATATGCCAGCAAACTTTAAAATATGAGATGGACCCACATCTCCAACAGAAATAGTTATTTCAACCTCGGTATTTTCCTTAATACCTTCAATTGGTTCTAATGGTCTTAACAAACCTTGTTTGTATATGGCATGGATAGTCTTTGTCATTTCGAATCACCCCTCCTTTCGTTGCGATTATAACAACCGAATGTTGATTGTACAAATTTTTTCTTTTTATATGGTGTAGTAAAGTGCTCCATCAAATTCTATTCTTAAATGAGCCTGTTTCAAGTGACAAGTGATGCGACACGCTCCACTTGTCACACAACAGGCGACACTTCCTTTACGATACGGGCTTTGTTACCCCTAAATGCCATTATTCCTTCTTTGCGTCCTCTGCGTCTCTGCGGTGAGTATCTATCTTTTCTAACTCCTCGATAATCCTTTTGATACCTTCCCGCCTTTCAAGTATACCCTGGAATACGTCATAATCTGCGGGGGTAAAGAAAAAGGTTAAAAACGGCCTGAAGAAAACCATCATCTGGCTTCCAATATAATTGAGCGGGTGCGCACATTCAAGAAACATCGTGGCAGGGAGCGTAAGTTTTCTTTTTTGGATTACAGCCACCAGCTTCAAAATAACGGCGAGTTCCTTTTCGCTCAATGTTTTGTTTTCGTGAGACGTTCCAACACTAAAGGCATGCTTGAACTCCTGCCGGATCGATTGTCCATCTACTTTAGGAAGATATGAGTAAATTTTTGATAAAATATTTTGTAAATACATAGTGCTCAGAATCTTAACAAAATACTATCATTTTTGTCAAAATTAAAATACTTTCAATGTCCACAGCAAGTACATTTTACTTGTAATTGTAACCCTCCCTGCCTATAATAAAAACGCAATTATTCAGCGGTCAGCTTTCAGCAATCAGGATTGAATGGTAACAGGTTAATGTGGGTTTTGGGAGAGGGGAAATAGGTAATGCCATATCGGGCATGGTTTCAGTGTATATCAGGCTGCGACGAGAAGTATGAACTGAACGAGGTCATCTACCAATGTAAAAAGTGCGGTGACCTGCTGGAGGTTAAACATGATATGGATAAACTTCGCAGGCATACTCCTGAACATTGGAAGAAGCTCTTTGACGAGCGCTATAGGCGTTCCAAGTGGCCTTTTGGAAGTGCTGTCTGGGGCAAGAAGGAGTGGGTTTGTCCCGAAGTTGATAATGCGAACATCGTTTCCTTATATGAAGGTGGAAGCAACCTCTTCTGGGCCGAACGACTCGGGAAGGAAATTGGACTCGAAGACTTATGGATCAAACAGTGTGGAAATGCCCATACAGGCTCTTTTAAAGACCTGGGGATGACCGTGCTGGTCTCTATGGTCAAGCAGATGATTGCCGAAGGCAAGAATATTCCCGCGGTTGCCTGCGCTTCTACCGGTGACACCTCTGCTGCGCTGGCGTCATATTGCGCTGCTGCGGGTATTCTGGCAATTGTGTTTTTGCCAAAGAACAAGGTGTCTCACGCACAACTCATCCAGCCCATCGCAAACGGCGCTCTCACTTTGTCTCTCGATACGGATTTCGATGGATGCATGAAGCTGGTAAGAGAGATATGCAGCAAAAACAATATCTACCTGGCCAACTCCATGAATTCCCTCCGCATTGAAGGGCAAAAGACGGTAAGCATAGAGATCGTCCAGCAGTTTGATTGGGAGGTGCCTGACGTCGTGATTGTGCCCGGAGGAAATTTGGGTAACACTGCCGCTTTAGGAAAAGGATTTCTTATGATGAAGGAATTGGGCTTGATAAACAAACTGCCTCGTATCGTTTGTGCGCAGGCCGCAAAGGCAAACCCTCTATACCTTAGTTATTTGAACGGTTTTAAAGAATTTAAACCTGTGAAGGCACAGAAGACCCTCGCTAACGCCATTCAGATAGGTGACCCTGTCAGTTATAAGAAGGCGATCAAGGTCTTGAAAGAGTTCAATGGTATTGTAGAGCAGGCAACGGAGGACGAACTTGCGAATGCTTCTGCGCAGGCGGATAAAACAGGGCTGTTCAGTTGTCCACACACTGGAGTAGCCCTTGCAGTGCTGATAAAATTGCTGGATAAGAAAGCGATAAAGCCTCATGAAAAAGTTGTTGTCATCTCGACTGCGCATGGTTTAAAATTCCCTGAATTTAAGATAAACTATCATGAAAACAGGCTGGAAGAAGTAACCCCACGCTTTGCAAATCTTCCTGTAGAAGTCCCTCCACAGTATGATGCAGTGAGAACGGCTATCTACAGGAAACTCGACCAAGCCTCTTCCTAAAAGTCCCCAAAACTTCGTAGATTAAATTCCTTGACAAAAAGTAAGCTGTACTTATAATAATTTTTTGAAGGTATGGAATCATTTAGAAATAATAAATTTTATTATTTCGTAGAATCCTTCCTCAAATATTTCTGTAATCACCTATAACAATAACATTGTATATATGGAGAAGTAAGTATGAATTATTTTAAGACAACCATATTATTAATTGCCTTAACCCTGCTGCTTGTTTGGGTTGGCAGTATGTTTGGTGGCAGGCAGGGTGCGGTATATGCATTTGCTATTGCGATGGGGATGAATTTCTTCAGTTACTGGTTCAGCGATAAAATTGTCCTCAAGATGTACGGTGCAAAGGAAGTATCGGATCAGGAGTCGCCTGCATATTACGGGATTGTTAAAGAATTAGTGACACGCGCCGGACTCCCCATGCCCAGGACGTATGTCATGCCAACTCAGGCCATGAATGCCTTTGCAACGGGTAGAAATCCCAGCCATGCCGCTGTTGCAGTTACCGAGGGAATGCTTAATTCCCTTTCACGTGAGGAACTCCGGGGTGTTTTGGGGCATGAATTAGCCCACGTCCTGAATAGGGATATCCTTATCTCAACGGTTGTGGCAACCATAGCAGGCGCTATCATGATGCTGGCTAATATGGCCAGATGGGGGGCAATCTTTGGTGGTTATGGTGGAAGGGGTGATGGAGAAGATAATAGAGGAGGAGGTTTTGCAATTTTATTTTTAGCTATTCTGGCCCCAATTGCCGCCCTTTTAATTCAGATGGCTATCTCCCGTTCACGGGAATACGCTGCGGACAAAGGGGGAGCGCTAATGACTGGGAATCCACTGGGGCTGGCTGGTGCCCTTGAAAAATTACAACAGGCATCAATGATTAGACCCATGGATGCAGGTCAGACGACTGCGCATCTGTTTATTGTAAATCCATTAAGCGGTCGTTCATTCGCCGCGATTTTTAGTACCCATCCACCCATCGAAGAACGGATCAAGAGACTCAGGGCAATGGCTTAACAAAGAGGGGATATCAAAAAATAGTAACCGTCACCAGAGCGTCTATTCTTTGCCATTAAGGCACAAAGACACCTATTTTATAAAGATTGGATTCAATTTCACCTGTAAAGCAATTCGTTTCTTGGTGGCCGAATTATTACCGAAGTACAGTGTGTTTTTAGAAAATAGTAATTTACTTGGAGGAACTTGAATGGTGCACTATACTTGCGATATGTGCGGAAAACCATTATTGGCAGACGAAGACATTCGGTATGTGGTGAAGATTGAGGTCTATCCCGCATGTGACGCTATGGAGATGGACGACGATATGGATGAAGAAATCGAGGAAATGGAAGAAGACGCGAGGGAGGATGATGCGGCTGATCCTGCTGAGATGTTGGAAAGCGGAGAATATAAGGCCTTCCGTTTTGATTTGTGCACCAATTGCCATGAAAAATATTTACAAGATCCTTTATTCTTAAAATCGTGGAATCGAACACGATTTTCAGAAAATTAAATTTCTATTCGCTTGAACAACAATTATCCACAGTTGCTTGCGTTTTGTGTTTTGAAAGATGGACGAAGCATACTGCTATGTTAAGAACAATCTATGGGAATGACAATAACAGAGAAAATCATTGCTGCACACTCCGGTCTTAAAGAGGTACATCCGGGACAATTCGTTTACGCAAATGTGGATATCTGCCTGGGTAATGACATTACTGCGCCGATTGCGATAGACGAATTTGAAAAGGCAGGGATCAAGAATGTTTTTGATCCAGAGAAGATTGTCCTGGTTCCCGATCATTTTACCCCTAATAAAGATATTAAATCTGCCCAACAATCAAAATCCCTAAGAATCTTTGCGGAAAAACACCGGTTGAAACATTACTTCGAGGTAGGCCGAATGGGAATCGAACATGTCCTCCTGCCGGAAAAGGGAATCGTAGCACCAGGTGATCTCGTAATCGGCGCCGATTCTCATACCTGTACCTATGGCGCACTCGGAGCGTTTTCAACAGGTGTTGGAAGCACCGACCTTGCCGCTTGCTTTGCTACTGGAAAGGTGTGGCTCAAGGTGCCGGAATCGATTAAATTTGTTTTTCATGGCAAGGTAAAAAATTGGACGTCAGGAAAGGATTTAATCCTTTATACGATTGGGAAGATCGGTGTCGACGGCGCCCTTTACAAGGCGATGGAATTTACGGGAAGCGCCATCAGCCAACTGCCAATGGATGACCGTTTTACCATGTGCAACATGGCGATCGAGGCTGGCGCCAAGAGCGGTATTATTGCCTTCGATCAAAATACTGAAGAATACATAAAAGGCAGAGTAACGAAAAAATATGCGGCGTATCAGAGCGATCCCGACTGTAATTACACAAAAACATATGAATTCAATGCCGACGAGATTTCGCCACAGATAGCGCTCCCCAGTCTGCCGGAAAATACGAAACCGGTGGAAGAGGTTTCCGGCATTAAGATCGATCAGGTGGTCATAGGTTCGTGCACCAATGGAAGAATTTCAGACCTCCGGATTGCGGCGCAAATCCTCAAAGGGAAAAAGGCATACCCTTCCATTCGGCTTATTATTATACCGGCAACTCAGGATATCTATAAACAGGCATTACAAGAGGGATTGATTGAAATATTTATTGATGCTGAGGCGGTCGTTTCGACACCGACATGTGGGCCTTGCCTGGGGGGACATATGGGAATCCTGGCGGAAGGAGAACGGGCATTGTCAACGACCAACCGTAATTTTGTCGGCCGTATGGGACATCCAAAAAGCGAGATTTATCTTTGTAGTCCTGCCGTTGCGGCGGCCTCCGCTATTACGGGGAAGATTACACCGCCAAATGAGGTGATAAAGAATTAAGGTAAATTTTAAAGTATGGAAATTTCAGGTTGTCATATTTTGTAATCGTTAGAGAGAGCGAAAAAACCATGTCTCAAAAAAAGTATATCGGGCTGGATATCGGCTCAGTTAGCGTAAAGGCAGTATTGATCAACGAACGTAAGGAAATCTTGGAAAACCACTACGTCCGTTCGCATGGTCAGCCGGTAGAAACATTTCTCCTGGTTCTGAAAGATATATTTAACAGAACCCATATTGATGATATCGACGGCATAGCTATTACAGGCACCGGCGGAAAATTCGTATCTGAGTTAATGAACATCGCCTTCGTCAATGAAGTCGTTGCCCACAGTACGGCCACAACGACCCTCCATCCTGATGTTCGTACCATTATTGAAATCGGCGGTGAGGACTCAAAGCTGATGCTCATTGAGCGCGATTCGTCCACACAGCAGACAAAGGTCTCTGATTTCTCAATGAACACCATGTGCGCCGCAGGGACGGGTTCGTTTTTAGATCAACAGGCAACAAGGCTTGGCGTTGCCATAGAAAAAGAATTTGGGGAACTTGCATTAAAATCCAAAAACCCGCCGCGCATCGCCGGCCGCTGCAGCGTGTTTGCCAAGACAGATATGATCCACCTGCAGCAGGAAGGCACACCCGTGCATGATATTGTAGCCGGTCTGTGTTATGCAATGGCCAGGAATTTCAAGAGCAATATAGGGAAGGGAAAGGAGTTTCTGAAACCCATTGTCATCCAGGGCGGGGTTGCCGCAAACGTGGGCATGATTAAGGCATTTGAAGATATTTTAGAACTCAAACCGGACGAAATGGTCATTCCGAAATATTTTAATGTCATGGGGGCGATAGGTTCAGTATTCACCCTTATGGATAAAGGCATCCATTCGCCCTTTCGGGGATTCAAAGAAATTGAAGAATACCTGAGAAACCGCAGCGCAAAGCCGTCGAACCTGGAACCTCTTCATTCGGACAATTACAAAATCGTAGAGAACGTCCATTCAATTACCGGTAACGAAAAAATAGAGGCATACGTGGGTGTTGATGTAGGCTCAATCAGCACAAATATTGTCGTTATAGATAAACATAAAAATGTCCTGTCGAGACGCTATCTCATGACTGCCGGAAGGCCGCTGGAAGCGGTAAAACAGGGTCTTTATGAAGTAGGCCTGGAAGTGGGAGATAAGGTAATTGTCTGCGGCGCCGGGACGACAGGTTCCGGGCGTTACTTAACGGGCGACTTTATCGGAGCCGACATGGCAAAAAACGAGATTACCACCCATGCCACCGCCGCAGCGAATGTGAATAAAAATGTGGATACTATCTTTGAGATCGGCGGGCAGGATTCCAAGTTCATACGATTGGAAAACGGCGCTATTGTGGATTTTGCCATGAACAAGGTCTGTGCCGCCGGTACGGGTTCGTTCCTGGAAGAACAGGCCGAAAAGCTCAGCGTGAGTATCAAGGGCGAGTTCAGCAAAAAGGCGCTTTCATCGTGTTGTCCTTCTCCTCTGGGTGAAAGGTGCACTGTTTTTATGGAATCCGACCTTAACCATTACCAGCAGCGCGGAACGTCCAAGGACGACCTGCTTGCAGGATTAAGCTATTCTGTAGTGTTGAATTTTATCAACAGGGTTGTCGAAGATAGAAAAATTGGGGATACTATCTTCTTCCAGGGAGGCGTGGCAGCCAATCGCGGTGTGAAGGCGGCATTCGAAAAGGTGACAGGGAAAAAAGTCATCGTTCCGCCCCACCACGATATTATGGGCGCTATTGGTTCTGCCATTATTGCTATGGAAGAAAAGACATGGGAAAAGTCCAGGTTTAAAGGGTTTGACCTGCGGCACAAGAGATACGAACTTACTTCCTTCGTTTGCAAGGATTGTTCGAATATATGCGAGATAAGACAGGTTAATATCGAAGGTGAAAATCCCCTGTATTATGGGAGTCGTTGCGGCAAATTCGATGATGAGAGGGCTTTGAAAAAAGGGAAGCATTTACCCAGACTCTTCAAGGAACGAAAGGATGCACTCTTTAATACCTATAAGAAAAACAAACCCGATAAACCGATAGGTAAAAAGATCGGGATACCACAGGTGTCTACCTTCTACGACCTTTATCCTATGTGGAAGGCGTTTTTCATAGAGTTGGGTTTTGATGTGGTTACCTCAAGCGACACCAATAAAGATATTATTTATAATGGGGTAGAAGTGATTACCGCAGAAACCTGCTTCCCCATCAAGGTTGCACACGGTCATGTAATAGATATGCTGGATAGGGATATTGACTATCTGTTCCTGCCCAGCGTCGTCAATTTGACGCATGCCAGTCCGAGGCTCACGCATTCATACGCGTGCCCTTACGTCCAGTGTATTCCGTATCTCGTCAATTCGGCCATTGATTTTAAGGAAAAGAAATTTACCGTCTTGTCTCCGGTTATCCATTTTGAATATGGAGAGGAGTTTGTAAATAAGACCTTGCGGCAAATTGCAAAAAGTCTGGGAAGGACTGGTGAGATTGTTGATGCTGCCATAAGAACGGCACGTGAGGCGTTAAAAACTTTTAATAAAACCCTGGAGGCGCGCGGGCGGGAAATTCTCGATAAATTGGGAGAAAACGAAAAGGCATTCGTCATGATCAGTCGCTCATATAATGGATGCGACACGGGTATGAACCTGGGGCTGCCTGAGAAATTGCGTGATTTAGGGATATTGACTATCCCATTGGATTATTTAACGCTGGATATTGACGAGGTGAGCCATGACTATCCAAATATGTACTGGAAAACGGGGCAAAAATTTCTTGCAGCAGCCCGTATAATCGCCAGAGACAAACGGCTCTTTCCGTTATATATCACCAACTTTGGATGTGGTCCCGACTCGTTTATCACGAAATTTTTTACCAAGGAATTGGGCGGAAAACCGTGTTTAACCTTAGAAATTGATGAGCACAGTTCTGACGTGGGGGCAATAACCCGATGCGAGGCATTTATCGATAGCCTTAAAAATGTAAAACCCACCTCTCATGGTAAAAAGCTAAGAGACGATGTTCCGTTGCATACCTTGGCAGAGAAAAAGAAACGCACGATCTACATCCCCTATATGTGTGACCATGGGAGGATGATTGCTTCGTCTATGAGAACTCATGGAGTGCTGGCAGAGGCGTTGCCGATGGCAAATAAACAATCGATTGATATTGGCAGAAAATTTACTTCGGGGAAGGAATGTTATCCGGCAATACTGACAACAGGGGATATTGTGAAAAAGGCCATGAGTCCTGATTTTGATCCCGAAGCCAGCGCTTTCTTTATGGCGACGGCATCCGGTCCGTGCCGGTTCGGCCAATACAATAAATTTCACCGATTGGTGTTGGACGATCTCGGATTTAGCAATGTGCCTATGTACACAATGGATCAGGGAGAGAACTATGGCGAAGATACCAAAAATCTTGGCACCCACTTCCGCAAACTGGCGTGGAACGGTATTATGTACATCGATCTCCTGCAAAAATTGCAAAGGGAGACGAGACCTTATGAATTGAATAAAGGCGAAGCGGACGCCGTATATGAGACCTTTGTGAAAAAGGCAGAAGTGGCGCTTGAAAAACGTATGAGTCTAGTCGGACCTGCCAGAGAAGCCAGGGATGCATTTGCAAAAATAAAAGTTGACCGGAGCAAACCCAGGCCATTGATTGGCGTTATCGGGGAAACCTATGTCAGGTGCAACGAATTTGCAAACAATTTCCTTGCCAGAAGCATTGAACGGCTGGGCGGAGAGGCTTTTATTCCCCCCTTCTCTGAATGGATTAATTACATTGCGCATTGCCGCAGGGAATCCTGTCTCTTTGAAAAGGATTATAAGGGCTTTTTTGGAGAATTTATCTCTGACATTGTCCAGCGGTACGATGCCTATAGATTAACGCAGGTGTTTAAAGGCAGTGTAAGGCATTTCCTGAAAGATGCGTCTATAAAGGAACTCATCAAAAAAGGAAAACCGTATATCGATGATTCTTACAAAGGCGATCCAGTGCTCAGCATGGGCAAGGCGATTGAATACGTTGAGGAAGGATTTGACGGCATCGTTAATGTCATTCCCTTCCACTGCATGCCCGGTACGGTGGTAAATGGTGTGCTTGAAAGGTTTCAGAGAGATTATTACGGCATGCCATGCCTGAAGTTATCCTTTGATGGTCAGGAACAGACCAATGAGGAAACCAGGTTAGAGGCGTTTATGCACCAGGCATATCAAAGAATGGAAGGCAGACTAAATTCTAAAAAACACGGCGTGGTAAGACACAAACAAAAAGATACTGTAAGTAGCAGACCATTGGCAGCTGGCAGAAGATAATATTTTTGTAGATGGAGAAAAGAAGTTTTTGCTGGGTAAACCCCATAAGCGAAAGGCTCACAAAAGATCATGAATATAACACCCTCCCTTAATCCCTCCCATCAAGGGATGGTAAATTCCCTCGCCCCTTGTGGGAGAGGGTCAGGGTGAGGGGTATTTTAGTGTCAATACTATAGAGTGAGATTATAATGAAAGGTAATTGCTGGAAGTTTGGAAATAATATCAATACGGACGAGATTATTCCGGCCCGGTATCTGAATACTATCGATACGAAAGAGCTGGCGTCTCACTGTATGGAAGATGCCGATCCGAATTTTATGAAAAAGATAAAAGCAGGCGATGCCATTATAGCGGGGAATAATTTCGGGTGCGGCTCATCACGCGAACATGCGCCAATTGCTATCAAGGCGGCCGGGCTTTCGTGCGTTATAGCAAAGTCCTTTGCCCGCATATTCTTTAGAAATGCCATTAATATTGGGTTACCTATTTTTGAATGTCCTGAAGCATCTGAACAGATTCAGGAAGGCGATGAAATAGAAGTGAGCCTCACAACCGGAGAAATTCTCGATCTCACCACTAAGAAACGATTCAAATTCGAACCATTTCCCCTGGAAATGCAGGAAATTATCCAGGCCGGGGGATTGATGAATTTTGTAAAAAAGAAGATAAATGCGGTGTAAATTCCAAACAAAGCCAAATGAACGAAATCTCAAATACAGCGTTAGCCTAGAGTTTTTGGAATTTGAATTTCGAGTTTATTTGGGATTTCTATGAGTTAAATTTTTACTTATTTCAATCGTTAATCCTCGCCATGCAAACCTTAGAAGTCAAAAAAGATATCCACTGGGTCGGGGTTTTAAATGCCACAATCAGGGCCTTTGATGTGGTGTTTGAAACCCGTTTTGGCACTACCTATAATTCTTATCTCATCCAGGCCGATAAACCCACGCTCATCGATGGTGTGCATGAAAAGTTTGCCGGGGAATTTCTTGATAAACTCCGATCATTAATAAACATCAGGGATATTCAGTATATCGTTGTCAATCATACAGAAATGGATCATTCAGGGTCATTGAGTTATGTATTGAAAGAAAATCCAAATGTCCAAATCCTATCCACAAAGACGGCTGCGCTTTTCCTAAAAAATATGCTTCACATGGATTTTAAAGGAAAGACCGTTGAGGATGGTGAGTGTATCAGTCTTGGCAATAAGCAATTGAAGTTCATCCATGCGCCATACTGGCATTGGCCGGATACCATGTTTACGTATTTGGAAGAAGATCATGTACTTTTCCCCTGTGATGGGTTTGCAACTCATTTTTGTGATGAACGGCTTTTTGACGACCGTGTAGACGACTTCACTCCTGATTTCAGGCATTATTATGAGCATGTCATGGGACCTTACCGGAAGAAGATACTCGAGGCAATCGAAAAGATTAAAGGTCTAAATATCCAGTTGATTGCCCCAAGCCATGGCCCCATTCTTCGAACTGATCCATGGAAATATATTAATGCCTACAAAGACTGGAGTACTCCGAGGAAAGACCCCAATAAAAGGCTGATAGTGGTCTTTTATGCCTCCATGTATGGGAATACAAAGAAAATGGCGGAAGCAGTCGCCAAAGGGGCATCAATAATGAATACAGAGGTCAAATTGTTCGATGCCGCCAGTGTGTCGCCTGAATTTATGAGATGTGAGATTGAGTCTGCAGATGGGGTCTTGTTTGGTTCATCTACGATAAATGGAGATGCTTTGCGCCCCCTCTGGGATATTATTAACGTTATGTTTAGCGTTAACATCAAGGGAAAGAAGTGCGCTACCTTTGGTACTTACGGGTGGAGCGGAGAGGCGACACGGCTCATGGAAGACCGTTTGAAAGGACTCAAGCTTAACATTGTCCAGCCTCCCTTTAAGGTTATTTTTAAACCAACAGAAGAAGATTTAAAAAAATGCTCCATCTTTGGCTACGACTTTGCCAAATCCCTTTAAACACTCATGTTTTTTAGAACACCAAGGAGCAACAAAGGGCGTATCGCAATACGACCTTACATCATCGTAACCTTCGTGCTCATGTATCTCGCCTCCGGCCTTCTCTGTGCCCTTGTGGTGAGCTATTAAGACTCCCTTGCCAGCATGTAGAGAAATTGCTGCGCATATCCCGCATACCTGCCAAAATATGTTAGGCCAAATTCCCGCAGGTGTTGACTTGACACAACCTGATTCTTGAAATAGAGTTTTTGGAGGATTTTCTTGATCCATGTATCGATAGGAAATGCCTCGGTAAAACCCAGAGAAAACAAAAGAATGCAATCAGCGATCTTATCTCCCACTCCGGGGATTTTCGTCAGTGCCTTTTTTGCTTCCAGATAAGGAAGTTTTTTTAATGACGCTAAAAAGGCTTCCCTTACACGATCGTTGGCGGTTTTTATGTATATTGCCCGGAATCCCGTTTTTGCCTGCACAATCTTCTCGTAGTGATTTAACTCACCAGGGTTCGGAAACGAATACCATTCGAATCCGTTCAACTCAATCCTTTTCCCAAAAGATTTAGAAAGCATTTCAAGATTCAACTTTATCTTGGGGATATTTGCCGCCGAGGAGCAGAGAAAAGAAATCAGACATTCCCAGGGATCCTGCCGCACAATACGCAGGCCGTGATATTTTTTGATAGCCTCCCGGATGTGCGGGTCTTTCTCTATCTGTTTCAGAATATTGGAATATGGTTCGTCCAGGGCAAAATAATGTGCCAGAAATTTCTTATCAACACCCTGAAATTCTAAGTGATTTGCTGACTGGCGGACGCGAAAGACGTGGTCTCTCGCCACGATATAATACCAATCGCCTGCCTTGGTTACTCGAAACATCTGTCCGCACAAGAGGGTGTATTCGAGATTAAAATCTTTTACGAGAATTTTCGGCATCTTAACATAAAAATAATAGTTTACCGCAAAGGGCACGGCGAACGCAGAGTCACAACTCCCTAAATCCACCTTTGTTAAGGGGGACAACCGCAATAATCCCCCATAGCAAAGGGGGACTGGGGGTTGTTATGAGATATCAGTATTCTCTGCGGTAAGCTGAACTGTTACCTATAAGAATATAACAGTTTCGTCTCTCATGTGTCAAGCAAGTGCATGAAAATATCTCACCCTCCCTTAATCCATCCCATCAAGGGAGGGGAAATTCCCTCGTCCCTTGCCGGAGAGTATCTGGGTGGGGGGGATTCATTTAAGTCGTTCACTATATCGGATGTTCACCTCAGGCTATTTCACATAACCGATTACTGAGATGGTATTTAAGTGTGTTTTTTCCAGTAATTACGTAGTCACTAACAATATCCTATTATTTGATAAATGTACTTTACTGCTACAGATAATATGTTGTATT
>JAUSDH010000102.1 GCA_030650655.1 Candidatus Brocadiaceae bacterium | reverse complement strand
ATATCAATACTTTCCGGGGAAGTTCCCAGGATTCTTACTCCCTCTTTCTCTAACGGCACAGCCAGTTTTAATGGCGTTTGTCCTCCAAATTGGACAATGACGCCTTCTGGTTTCTCTTTATCGACAATCTCAAGGACGTCTTCCAGGGTAAGCGGCTCAAAATAAAGCCGGTCCGAGGTATCGTAATCCGTACTCACCGTTTCAGGATTGCAGTTAATCATAATAGTCTCGTAACCAAGTTCTTTTAACGCAAAGACTCCGTGGACACAGCAGTAATCGAATTCAATTCCTTGTCCGATACGATTTGGGCCACTGCCGAGGATGATAATCTTTTTCTTCTGTGTAGGCTCTGCTTCACAAGAGGTTTCATACGTGGAATACAGGTAGGGCGTAAATGCCTTGAATTCTGCGCCACAGGTATCCACGTGTTTGAAGACAGGCCTGATTGCCTCTTTTTGACGGTATTTCCGTATTGTCTTTTCTTCAACATTGCACAAATACGCCAGATATTTATCAGAATAACCATATTGCTTGGCCTCAGTCAGCATCTCCCTGTCCATTGTAAAGCTGTTCTCATTTTGAGATGCAGGGGCGGGCTGCCGTTCATCTTTTGCATTCGGATACTTCTGTTTAATCCCGGCTTCCATGTCGAGTATTTGTTTGATATTGTAAAGGAACCAGTGATCGATATGTGTCCATTTATAGATATCATCCAGGCTCAGGCCAAATCGCATCGCATCGGCGATGTGCCAGAGTCTATCGGGATTTGGGATCATTAACTTTTCCCTTAAAAACTCAGTTCGCTGTTCGGTAGACCACTTATCGCTCCCCGAAGGCCATAAACTCTCAAAACCGCATCGTCCGGATTCTAAAGAACGGATGGCCTTCCCGAGGGCTTCTTTAAAGGTGCGTCCGATAGCCATGACCTCCCCGACCGATTTCATATGGATGGTAAGTGTTTGGTCGGTATCGGGAAATTTTTCAAAATTAAATCGTGGTATCTTTACCACGCAGTAATCAATCGTAGGTTCGAAGCAGGCAGGCGTGTAACGGGTGATGTCGTTGGAAATTTCATCGAGGGTATAGCCTACAGCAAGCTTTGCGGCAATCTTGGCGATAGGGAATCCCGTTGCCTTCGATGCCAGGGCGGAACTCCTTGAAACCCTGGGGTTCATCTCAATTGCCAGCATTTCCCCATTTTCAGGATTGACGGAAAACTGAATATTAGAGCCGCCTGTCTCGACGCCAATCTCCCGGATAATCCTGATCGCTGCATCCCGCATGATTTGATATTCAACGTCGGTAAGAGTCTGGGCAGGAGCCACCGTGATGCTGTCGCCTGTGTGTACGCCCATCGGGTCAAAATTTTCAATAGAACAGACGATCACGACGTTATCTTTCAGGTCACGCATTACCTCGAGTTCGTACTCCTTCCATCCCAGTACCGAGCGTTCTACGAGTACTTCGTGGACAGGGCTTGCCTCTAAGGCTATTTTGATATATTCTTTGTATTCTTCAATATTATAGGCCGCATTTCCACCGCTGCCTCCCAGGGTAAAAGAAGGACGTATAATGGCTGGGAAGCCAATCTCGTCGACAATCTTCATTGCATCGTCGTATGAACGGGCATAACCGCTTTCAGGCACTGCAATGCCTATTCGTTTCATGGCAGACTTAAAGAGCGACCGATCCTCAGCCTTCTTGATGGCTTCCAATTTCGCCCCAATAAGTTCTACACCATATTCCTTGAGCACCCCTTTTTCCGCAAGGCTAACGGCTGTGTTCAGGCCTGTCTGACCTCCCAGAGTGGGAAGCAGCGCCTCTGGGCGTTCCCTTGCAATGATTTTTGTGACCATTTCAATGGTAATGGGTTCTATGTAGGTCTTGTCGGCAACCTCAGGGTCTGTCATGATGGTGGCTGGATTGCTGTTTACCAGGACAACCTTGTAACCCTCTTCACGGAGCGCCTTGCATGCCTGAGTGCCTGAATAATCAAACTCACAGGCCTGACCGATAACTATTGGACCGGAACCTATGATAAGGATTTTTTTTATATCTGTTCGTTTGGGCATAATATATTTTTTATAACTGTACTGCCACTAAGACACAAAGGTCAAATTAGACCGCCCTCGGCGACTACACGAATTAAAGATAATCCCTCCCTTGATGGGAGGGACAAAGGGAGCGTAGGGGCAGGTTTCAAACCTGCCCCTACATTACCCACCTAGCCTCCCCCATCAAGGGGGAGGAACAATAGTTTGAAATTCCTGAACGTCAAATTAGGATGCCTTCGGCAGTAACTTTTTCCATCACTGCTTATTCCCAAGCACTGCTTGGAAACACACTTCTGGCTGGTTCAATCGTCCTCGATTGAACCGAAATAGTTTGGTTCAGGCTACAAGCCTGAACCAGCAATGATATTAAATAGATTCTTCGCTTCGCTCAGAATGACAATTGTACTATTACGCGTCATTCTGTAGCGCCAACCCTTCCCCGATACGAGTCGAGGACAAGCGTGGTCGGTCAGAGCGGGGGATGAACCCCCGCGCTACGGTATAAATTAAAATTCCTGAACATTCAACTATGAACTTTCATCATCTCAATAAATCGCTCAAACAGATAATTTGCATCATGCGGGCCGGGCGATGCCTCTGGATGATATTGCACCGAGAAGACAGGTATTGAGGTGCATTTCAGCCCTTCAACCGACTGATCATTGAGGTTTACATGGGTAATTTCCACATTGCCATACGGACTCTTATGCACATTTCCTTCCGGTGGAGTTGATACGGCAAAGCTATGATTCTGTGCAGTAATTTCCACCTTTTTGGTAGAGATATCCATTACAGGCTGGTTTCCCCCATGATGACCGAACTTAAGTTTATATGTCTTTAAGCCCAGAGTAAGCGCAAGCAATTGATGTCCGAGACAGATTCCCAGGATTGGTTTTTTGCCCAGCAAACCCTTGATGTTATCAACCATATAAGGTACTGCTGCCGGATCGCCTGGGCCGTTTGAAAGTACAATACCATCTGGATTCATATCCAGGACTTTCTGCGGTGACGTTTGGGCAGGAACTACCGTCGCAGCGCAGCCAGCGCTGCTCAATTTTCTCAAAATGTTATATTTTACCCCGCAATCGTAGACAATGACCTTGTACCTTTTCGATACCTTCCGACTGGTTTCGTCATCTTTCCACTCATATGAATCACTGCATGTCACCTCTTTTACGAGGTCTAATCCGTTTAATCCAGGAGATGACTTTACCTTTTGGATAAGGCTTGAAACATCAAAATCTGTGGTGGAAATAATGCCTTGCTGTGAACCGCAGTCCCTTATGTGCGATGTCAATGCCCGTGTATCAATTCCCTGAATGCCGACAATTCCTTTTTGCTTGAGAAATTCATCCAGGCCGAACTGTGAACGCCAGTTACTGGGGAAAGGACTGCATTCTTTTACGATAAAGCCTTCCAAAAACAACGTGCGTGATTCGTAATCTTTTTCGTTAATCCCATAATTACCAATCAGCGGATAGGTCATGACCACCATTTGTCCTTTATACGATGGGTCTGTAAGGATTTCCTGGTAGCCCATCAAACTGGTGTTAAAAACCACTTCGCCTATCGTCTCTCCAGGGGCGCCGAGAGAGTAACCTTTGAAGGTTGTTCCGTCTGCGAGTACAAGTATAGCCCTTTTTTTGTCCATAAAACGTTTCAGAAGCTATTGGGAAATGAATAGAACCACTAGCCACAAAGGCACAAGGAGACTAAGGTAAAATAATGAGAGATACTTCCTAATACAATTCTATTATTAGTGTCTTTACGGTTAGATAATATTAAATTCGATAAATCGTACAATTAAAAAATGGACGTGTCAAGCCAAAGTTGTTTTTCACTTGACTAAGATGACTCCTCTGCTATATTAAACCTAAATACCACAATACGATAAATCAGAAAGGGCATTTTACTTTATGTCAATACTTGTTACCGGCGGTGCAGGTTTTATTGGTTCTCATCTGGTGGAACGTTTGCTCTCACAGGGTAAAAAGGTCGTTATTATCGATAATTTTAATGACTTTTATCTGCCAGCCTATAAAAGGGAAAATATTTCTACGGCTATTCAGGATTCAAATGTGACATTATGTGAGGCTGACATCTGTGACACGTCCGCATGTCAGGAAATATTTGAGAAACACCCCGTCGAAAAGGTCATTCATCTGGCGGCATACGCCGGTGTAAGACCCTCTATCGAGCGGCCATTGCTGTATGAGGAGGTCAACTGCAAGGGGACGTTAAACATGCTCGAACTTTCCAGGATTTACAAGATCAAGCAATTTATCTTTGGTTCATCCTCATCGGTTTACGGAAATAACAAAAAGGTTCCTTTCTCAGAAGACGATCCGGTTAATGAACCTATATCACCTTATGCCGCAACAAAACGTGCGGGGGAACTTTTCTGTTACAACTATCATCACCTTTATAAAATACCTGTTTGCTGCCTCAGATTCTTTACGGTATATGGCCCCCGTCAACGACCAGACCTTGCCATCAGAAAATTTACGGAACTCATTGATCATAATCAACCGATCACGATGTACGGTGATGGGACGACCG
Source organism: Candidatus Brocadiaceae bacterium (assembly GCA_030650655.1). GTDB lineage: Bacteria > Planctomycetota > Brocadiia > Brocadiales > Brocadiaceae > Wunengus. The sequence continues at coordinate 773 of JAUSDH010000102.1, read as the reverse complement.
AACGGGACTATACCTTCTTTTCCGATATTATCGATGGAGTGATTTCTGTATTAGATAAGCAAATTGATTTCGAGATCATTAATCTGGGAGACTCAAAGCCAATTCAATTGAAAAAACTCATTGATCTCATTGAGCAGGAATTGGGTAAAAAAGCACAAATCAAAAGGCTTTCAGAGCAACCCGGAGACATGCATAGAACCTATGCGGATATTAGAAAGGCAGAACGATTTTTACAGTATCAACCGAAAGTACCTATTGAACAAGGCATCCGTTTATTTGTGACATGGTATAATGAGCGTAAAAAGCAAACGGCAAAGTCTTTTATGAAAAGCAAAGTTGAACTTGTTCGATAGGCAATAGTACATCATTTTCCTCATATTTGTTGCCCCTTCGCGGGTTCAAGTTTGCAACTTGAACGCACCTCTTAGAAGGGACAGACGCACTTTGGGTATGAAAAAACGGTGTCAAGTCGCACGTCTTCAGGTTTTTCCAAATGAAGGGTTCAGGTTACAAGCCTGAACCCGCGCGGGTAATTAAGGATGGGTTAAGCGAATCCCCTCTTTGGTTTATTGAGTTTATTGATTTAGAAAGTCCCCTCTTGGGAGGGGATTTAGGGGTGGGTAAGTCGGTAATTCGTGAGATATTCACTGAGATTTCACGACCAAGGGACCCACCCCATAAGCGCTAAGTTGTTTTTGATATTTTTTACATGGAGTCCAATAACGAATATCGAACAAGGAATAATGAATGTCGAAGGATAAGAGAATATTTGA
>JAUSDH010000270.1 GCA_030650655.1 Candidatus Brocadiaceae bacterium | reverse complement strand
CATGTTCTGTAGTTCCCATCCTACGGGATTGGAGAATTCTTTATCTATAACGTAACTACACCACATTTCAATCATCTCTTCCGCCTCAAGCAGGTGCCTTTCATCCCGTTCGATTCCGGCATCCCTCCACATAAGACTCTTTAGGGAGTTTTTAATATCATTCAAATCCAGCCAGCTAATCTTTGAACCACCGATAGACTCATGAATGGGATAGGGTAGCAATTCGCGCTTGATATTTTGGATTGACTTACAGGCATCCGTACCAGCCATATAACCTGTTACCAGCCCCTCGAGCAGAGAATTGCTGCCAAGCCGGTTTGCGCCATGCATTCCCGTACATGCCACTTCACCACAGGCATAGAGTTGCTTGATGGTGGTCCTGGCGAAACGGTCGACCTTAATGCCTCCGATCATATAGTGGGCACTGGGACGTACGGGAACCAGGTCTTTGGCGATATCGATTCCAAAAGAGGCACAAATCTCTCTGATCCTGGGGAAGCGAGCGTACAGTCGTTTTTTTGGAATATGACGGACATCGATATACACATTCGTATGGTCGGTCTTTTGCATCTCTTGTAAAATGCTTTGACTCACCACATCTCTGGGTGCCAGTTCAGCCTGTGGATGATAATTGGGCATAAATCGTTCGCCATTTTTGTTTCTTAATATGCCTCCCTCCCCTCGTACTGTTTCTGTAATGAGGAACCGCACTGCTCCTGCAATATAGAGTGTTGTGGGATGAAACTGTACAAACTCCATATCCTGAAAGGCAGCGCCCGCCCGGTACGCCATTGCAAGTCCGTCCCCGGTGGCCACGTCCGGGTTGGTCGTTTCACGGTATACCTGTCCGCATCCCCCTGTTGCCAGAATTGTACGCTTTGCCCAGATTAATACGATTCCTTTTTTGGCATGCCAGGTAACTACGCCGCGACATACACCGTCTCTGGTAATGAGGTCGATGACGAAGGTATATTCAAAGGCCTTGATATTTTTGTTTTTTTCCGAAACACTGATAAGGGTATGCTCTACCTCTTTGCCTGTTGAATCGCCCTGGGCACGGATAATACGCGGGAAACTGTGGCCTCCTTCCTGGGTAAAGATTAAATGATTGCCTTTCCTGTCGAATGCTGCACCCCATTCGATCATTTCACGCACTCGTTTGGGACCTTCGCTAATGATTGTTTTTACCGTAGCTTTATCGCACAATTCCTGTCCTGCATCCAAAGTATCTTTTATATGTTTTAGTAAGGTATCTCTTTCAGATAAGACCACTGCAATTCCGCCCTGTGCATAGGCTGTATTATTTTCATCGACTTTTTCTTTCGTGACAACCAGCACCGAACCATGCTTTGCGGCCTGTATGGCTGCGCTGAGTCCCGCCACTCCGCTCCCGATGACCAGTACATCGGTAAAGACGTGAGAGGATGTATGGCTATCAAAGGAGACGAGATATTTTTTTGGCTCTATTTGGTTTTCCACGGTACGGATTTTATCACTGAATCAAGTTCAGTACAAGCCTTAATAAATTGTTTTGCAAAGGAATCGGACGTATCTTGATTGTATAGGAATTTTCATTTTATTTATGCCTGCCTGTGCGTCCCCGCACGCAGACAGGCAGGTTTTTGGGTGATACAGACAAACTTCGTTTGTCCGTGTTTAACTTAAATCCACATATCCCCGTTTACGCGAGGACAAGTTTTATAATGGCACAATTGGGAGTAGACTCCACGATTCCCCTCTTGGGAGGGGTTAGGGGTGGGTCCCTTGGTCGTGAAATCTCAGTGAA
>JAUSDH010000261.1 GCA_030650655.1 Candidatus Brocadiaceae bacterium | reverse complement strand
ATTTAAAACAAAGTCTTTTTCAATTTTTATAACTTTCCCCAAAGCATATCCCAATTGTTAGCCGCTTCTTTCTACCTGTGAATATCAAAGAATTTATACTCTCGATTTAATAATGAATAATTTGAATTGTTGGGTTTCGCTTCGCTCAATCCAACCTACTTAACTGCAGCATATTTATCGGTGTTTTGTGAAGTATTCAAGGCAGATGATTTTTAATATAAATTTTCGAATTTCTCAAAATGTCATGAGTGACTACTTTTCTAAGGTACACTTTTAAAATCTTTCTTATAGAAACTATTCAAATTATAGTCCTAGCGCCAGGCGTATTCTTTTATCTACTTCAATTAGGTCCACAGTAGTTAAACTTCCTGGTTTGTAACGTACTAATTTAGGATTTATGGTGGCTATTTTGATTCTTACCCAGGAAGGTGCTAATAAGTTAGCTGTCCGCCAGTCTTTGACTTCGTAATCATAAGACGTGGATTGAGGTACAGAAGTAATCATAGCAACCATAAAATTTCCCGTTTCTTTCTCGTATAACCCCGTGCTTACTATAACTGCCGGTCTGGTTTTGGCGCTGGTAAGGTCAGTAAAGGGAAAAGGATTAGAACTACATCACCCTTTTTGAACATGGTAGTACTTCTCCCAATTATCATAAATTGCATCTTTCTGATTTTCCCAATCTTCAGCAAATCCGCTAATAGCAAGGCTACCCCAATGGTTATCTCTTTGTTCTTCTTCTCTAATGAATTCATTTGTAAACATCTCGGTTATCGTGATGAAAAGTTCCTCACCTTCTTTAAACTCTACTTTTTCCAAAGGTTCGATTACGCCATGCGAATACCTGGCCCTGATTGTTTTTGCCATATTAGTTCACTCCTTTTTTAGCTCAAGTTTTCTTTATATCTTCTTTTAATTATTTTTATATTATACTTACGATAAATTCATTATTTCAAAATTTCAAAAAAACCTTTACTACATCCCAGGTGTCATGCGCTAATTGGAATATTGCAGACCAGTTCTTCTTTAAAAATTTCCAAGTTCTGAATAATATTGAATTTGCCTTCTTTTGCGAATAACCAAAAGCGGGGAGTATTATATCTTCCCACTGTGATCTGAATATATTCAAATAAAGACGTGCCGGTGATGTCTTTTTGCCTTTTATTTTACTTCCTTGAATAGACAATAAATCTAAATAAAAGTTTAAATTAAGCCCCAATTCAACATCACCACCTTTTCGTTTATCTTCTATCTTTTTTATATTATTATCAGGAATTATAAACTTAAATAAAATATCAAGGTCGTGACTATGATTTATACTATTATAGCAAAGTTTTTTTGTTGAGTTTGAAATTTCCGAATTGTTTAAGAGAAGGCTGCATTCAATCTCATCAATATTAAAATGTTGCGCGGGCTTTATAGGATGGAGATGCAATTTGGCCGGAATATAAATGAACGAGTTTGAAGCTGTAATTTTTGTCTCGCCGATAGAAATACTGCCATATTCTAAATCATTATCAATCAACAGTTGTGTTTCAGGCATTAATAACCTCTTTTAAAATTTCATATATTCAGGCCAGAATTGTTTGTCAATTCCAACGGTTCCTAATACTTCAAGATATTTTTCTTTAAAACACTTTGAATCAGGTTCTTGATTCGATAAACTGCGAATAATTGGCAATACTTGTTGTGCCGTATGTCTTATTTCTGCAAGTATACCTTTAGAATAAGCCTTTTCCAATCTATCTTGCCAGTAATTGTCATTTGATTCTACATTCCATTTAAGAATATTTAGAATTAACCGTACTTTTTGCTTTTGGAATTTATTAATTAAATATTCTTTGATTCTTACAGATAATTCATTACGAAGAAAATTTACCAACTTTTGCTTACCACTGGCGTATAAGTCAAAACTATAATTAGCTTTGATCCCTGGATAAAAAATAGCGTGTTCCATGATTTCATGTAATCGGTCAAAACAATAATATCTATCTTTTTCGTCTTCTGTTTTGAAAGATACCGATGGTCGTCGTGGAAATTCATACGATTCTAACCAAAAATGCCCCAGTTCATGGGCGATTAATGACTCTTGTTGTAATACTGATTCTAATTCTCTCAGGGCAATAAATAATCCATTGTCATCTTTGAAAGAACATGCGTTTCCTTCTTTCAAAAAGAGAGTACCCGTTCTCTCCTCATATTCTTCTTTGTCCCAGAAAATAAGTGGTAAATCACTAAATCTGCTCATTACATGGTTCATTAACCTTTGAAGGTTTTCGGTAAACTGTGATTTGACATCCTTACTATCGATTAGCATATTTTTAACTTTTAATCCGAACCCGAACGAGTCGGAATGCGGGTGGTTAATTCCCCCACCAACGGCCAACTTAGCGTAGAATCTGAAAAAATCAGCGGCTTATTTTTTAACAAACTATGCATTTTATTCATCTTCTTGGAGTAGTTCTTCTGCGTATTTAACTAAGGCCTTCGTTACAATTAATATGTGTTCAGCATCTGATTTTTTAATTTGTACTTCTCCTTCGGGGCTTTCTTTTTTAATTTCTTCTGTGTGTAAACCCAAAGAGGAAAAATGATTAAAGTTTTTTATGGCTCTCTTCCATTTTTTTATAATAATATTGTCTTTAAGTTTTTTTTGAACAACTTCATCAAGAAAAGTTCCTGCCTCTCTACAATTAGCATAGATCCCTTTAGTATCCCACGTTCTAAAACACTTTTCAGCTTTTCCTACGTACTCCCATGCTTTGACTATTTCTTTTTTGTCTCTGGGTATTTCAACTACAAAGTAGTTACTCATATCAAACTTTGGTAAATAATTATTAATCCAGTCAGATGCAGCAATTTGTACATTTTTACTTAATGTGTGTTCTTTTAGAGAAAGGTAGACATGGCCAGCATAACCAGAGAGTATCCATCGACTGGTAGTGCGATTAGAAAAATTAGGGTCGTGAGCATACACAATAATATTAGCGTTTTCTTCACCTTTTGATGTTTGAACTGGTATTTCTTCCAATCCTATCTTTTTGGGTTCTATAAGATACGATTCTGAAATTGTGGCTTTATTTTCTATATATTTAACTTTAAGATACAAAGTTAATGTTACGTCACCTTTATTAGCTGTTCTTCTTTCTTCTATATATTCAATAACACGCCTATTTAATGGTGTAGTAATCGTAGAAGTTTTATAGATTTCTTCCTTAAAATCAGCATCAAATTTAGTACCACTTGCACCTATATCATTTTCTTTCGTTCCATCAGGCATATTTTCATTAACATACGCGAGTGTCTTTCCATCGTCTGTCTCGAGCCAACCGTTTATACTTGTTATTGCTTCTTTATATTTTGTATAGATTATTTCAACCTCAATGGCTAAATTGGGGAAAAAGGACTTTTCGTAAACTTTTGGTATTAAATTCTTTATTTTCATTCTTTTTTGTTCACATTTAATTGATATAAGATAATTCCACCAAATTGAAGATAGACGAAATATTGCTTAGATATAATAAAATGTTTTTGTAACTATATTTTTCAAATGCTTAAGCTAATATTTAGCTTAAATCTAAATCTATCACCAACCGTTTGCATTCTTTCCTAATTTAGGAAGCATGCTTATTCTCCAATTTTCTGAAGAAATTATTGATATAGGTATTCTCTTGTCTTTGGAGTCAGTTTATCATCTTAAATTGGATTCGCAATTTTTAGCTCTTTTAGCTTCTGAGTAAGTGATTTATCGGCAGTTACCAGAGTTAACTCTTTAACTTTTGCAGTCGCCGCAATAATAGCGTCAGGTATCTTTAGTTTTAATGTTTTACGGTAATCTATCGTCTTTTCGATAATTTCGTCACTAATATACACAACCTCAATTTCACTTATAAATTCAGCAATTTTCTTTGTAATATCATTTTCCGTTTCAAAACAAAGCAATTCAATTTTTGTGATAAAAGAAATACTGATACTGTTTTCAGCCTCCTTTATCAGTTTTGAAATAGGTTCTTCGCCATTAAAAAAATAGATTACAGAATTGGTATCCAACAAGTAGCCTGACATTTTAATTCCATTCATTTCTTATTTTTTTTTGATACTCTAATCCGTCAACCTTTTTTTTAAATATGCCTTTGAAACGGAGAAGTTTTTGAATTTTATGGGGTTCTTCTTCTACAATGGTTATGAGCAATTTAGCCTTTTTAAGAGGTGGCATGGTGTCTTTATAAATAATTTTGCCATTTTCATAATAGGCTTCTATAGTTTTGTACATAAAATCTTTTCTCCTCTGGAATAGTTATCCTTTAATAACACACATCGGTTTTAGTTGAGCAACTTTTCTGCTAATGCCGGCGTGTTCAACAATATCTACTACTTCTGTTACGTCCTTGTATGCCTCTGGTAGCTCTTCGTCCAGTGTGGCACGGCTGTCGGCGCGGACGAGTATCCCTTTTTCTTTCAGTTCCTGGGCAATGCTTCGTCCCTTGGCGATCTTCATCGCCTGATTTCTGCTCATGACCCTCCCCGCCCCATGACATGTACTGCCAAAGGTGTCGTAATATGCCTTCTCCGTGCCTACCAGCACATAAGAACATCGTCCCATGTCTCCCGGTATTAATACGGGCTGTCCCACTGATTTGTACGCATCCGGGGTATCGGGGTGATTGGGCGGAAATGCACGGGTTGCACCTTTCCGATGGACACATAAGCGCTTTTTCTGGCCATCCACAACATGTTCTTCAAATTTAGCTATATTATGACATACATCATAGACCAGGGATATTTTGGACTCCTTAGGGCTAACGTGTAATGCCCTCTCAAAGGATTCCCGAACCCAGTGGGTAATCATCTGTCGGTTGGCAAAGGCATAATTGGCAGCACAGGCCATCGCAGCAAGATATTCTTTCCCCTCCGGTGAATTAATAGGGGCACAGCATAGCTGCCGATCGGGAAGTTCAATGTTATATTTCCGGGATGCATCGATCATGACACGGATAAAGTCGTCGCACACCTGATAACCTAATCCCCGTGAACCCGTATGCACCACGATCGTAACACCGTCCTTTTCGAGTCCCAGCACACGGGCAGTTTCCTCATCGTAAATCTCTGATACATAGCCAACCTCGACAAAGTGGTTTCCGGAACCGAGGGTGCCTAATTGTGCCAGGCCACGTTCAATAGCCCGATTAGAAACCAGTTCAGGGTCAGCTCCTGGAATGCAGCCCTTTTCTTCAATATGTTCTAAATCTTCTTTTGTCCCATAACCATGGGAAATTGCCCAGCGTGCGCCATTTTTGAGCACATTTTTTACTTCGTGTTGTGAAAGTTTTAAATCTTTGCGGTGCGATCCCACGCCGGATGGAATATTGACAAATAGAGTGTTAACGACTGATTCTAACTTGTTGGAAATCTCCACGCGAGATAAGCCCGTCCTGAGCAACCTTACCCCGCAGTTAATGTCGTATCCAACGCCGCCAGGGGAAACCACACCTTCGTCCATATCAAACGCCGCCACACCACCGATGGGAAACCCATATCCCCAATGGATGTCGGGCATTGCCAGCGAATGGCTTACAATCCCTGGAAGATAAGAGACATTAATAACCTGTTGCAGGCTTTCGTCCTTCTGTATTTCTTCCAGCATGTGTTCGTCGGCATACACGATGCCATCCACCCGCATCTTGCCTTCTCTGGGGATACGCCAGCGGTAGTCATCTATCTTTTGAATCTTATATTTATCGTCTGCCATAAAAAAATTCCTTCAACAAATTAGCCACGAATAAACACGAATTTACACGAATAATAAAACATTTTTATTGAATAAATTTTTCATATTCAAACCCTTCTTTTCATTCGTGCCAGTTCGCGGAAAAATAATTACAAATCAAATATGACCCGTGCTTTCCATTGATGATTTTCCTGGACGATTGATAAACCATGATATGTGACGGCTTTTATCTCTGTCTTAATTACGTGTTTATCGTCGTTAAACACTTCGCCGCATACGGATGCGGTCAATTGGTTTTCATTCATATCCGTAATATGAAAATCCTTGAAAAGCAAGTATTTTACATCGTGCAAGTACAACAATTCACTTAACCAGATGACGAGCAATTGTTCTCTATCTATTCCTGAAATTTTTACAGGGTATTCGACCTTACATTCTACTTTGGACAAGTCCGTTATGATATCAAACTGGGCAAAGGCAGCATTTGCAAATAATTCTTCGATTGTTGTCCCAAATACGTCGATTCCTATATCTGCCGTGTGATCTATAAGTATATATTTAGGCATAAGTCGTTTAAATCAATTTTTTAAATTCTTCGTCAGTTAGTCCAGCATCTCTAATTATTGCCTTAAGTGTATAAGGGTTTATTCTCTTATGGCGAGGAATTATTATTCGACGAGACCCATCGGACATACCAATATGCTTTCCTTGTTTAATTATCTTAAATCCGGTTTTTGATAATGCGGTAACTATACGTTCCGAAGAAAGGTCTGTGAATAACATTTTTATACCGTTACTTCCACTTCATAAATAGATCCCTTCGTCTCCTCCGCTATCATTTCAAGATAAGTTATAATTGCATCCTTAATATTTTCCAAAGCCTCTTCCACGGTATCTCCTTGACTATGACATCCTGGAAGGATTGGGCAGTGGGCGTCGTAACCATAGTCACTTTTATGGACAACAACAGGGTATTTCATAACTTATTTACCTCTTTCTTTCATGATAAAATATTGTAATCTACGGCATCACGAAATCATGCTCAGGATGCCTGACGGTAAGCACCGGGCAGGGTGACTTGCGTACGACTTTTTCTGCAACACTTCCCATGATTGCATGAGATAGACCTGTTCTGCCATGCGTGCCGAGCACCATCAGGTCAATGTCGTATTCCTTTGATGCCTTGATAATTTCGGCAAAAGGGACACCTTGTAAAACAATGGCCTCGACTGATATTCTTCCTTTCGTATCTTCATTTACGCACTTGAGCAGTCTCTCTTTCAGCTTGTTAATAGTCTCTTTGTCGATAATATTGACATTATACAGATCCGGATCGTTAATGTCGTAGACACGAATATCCAACACATGCATCAAGAAAAGCTTTGCCCCGTATTTTTCTGCAAATTCTATTGCATAGCTTAATGCCTTTTCCGAATAAATCGAATAATCAATTGGGCAGAGGATTTTTTTTATATTGATCATGCTGTTTTCTCCTTTCATTGTTTTGAACTTAGAACCACCCCTCTTTCCCCTCCTTCGCAAGGAGGAAATCGGAAGGATGTTGTTTCTTTACCTCCCCTTAGTCCCCTCCTTCGCAAGGAGGGGACTAAGGGGAGGTTTTCCATTACAATTAAATTAATACCGTATTGATGGCATCATCAATTTTTTGGATATAAACGCATTGGATTTTGTTGCGAATTTCTGCATTAATTTCTTCAAAATCATCCTTGTTTTTTAAGGGAAGCACAATCGTCTTTACGCCTGCCCTTATGGCTGCAAGCACCTTTTCCTTGACTCCTCCAATGGGTAATATATTTCCCGTCAGCGTAACTTCGCCGGTGAGTGCAACTTCCCTCCTTGCATATCTGCCTGTTAGCAGTGAAATAAGCGCCATGCACATGGTTATGCCGGCAGAAGGCCCATCTTTAGGTATAGCGCCGGAAGGGACATGAATGTGGATTTCTGAAGTATCATAAAAATTCTCATCAATACCTAGTCGTTTTGCATTGCTGCGGATATAGCTGAGCGCTGCAATGGCTGATTCCTGCATGACGTCGCCTAATTGTCCCGTGAGGGTTAGTTCCTTTTCGCCCTTCATTCGGGATGCTTCCACAAAGATAATGTCTCCGCCTGTTTCTGTCCAGGCAATGCCGGTAGCCACACCGATACGGTCTTCTTCATCGGTAACCTGATAAAAGAACTTTCTCGGGCCGAGGAATTTCTCCACAATCTCCGGTCTTACTTCACTGGTAATCTGTTCTCCGGCAACGATTTCTTTTGCAATTTTTCTGCAGATTGATGCAATCTCTCGCTCCAGGTTTCTCAGCCCCGCCTCTCTGGTGTACTCCAGAATGACCTTGTAAATGGATTGGTCCTGGAACATAACAGGGTGCCCTTCCAGACCATTTTCTCTGATTTGTTTTGGGATCAGAAATTGTTGGGCTATTTTCAATTTTTCGTCTTCACTGTATCCGGGAAGATATATGACTTCCATCCGGTCTTTCAGGGAAATATGAACTGTATCGAGAATGTTGGCCGTTGTGATAAATAACACATTAGAAAGATCGAATGAGACATCGAGATAGTGGTCTACGAAACTAAAGTTTTGTTCAGGGTCTAGAACTTCCAACAAGGCAGAAGCGGGGTCACCTCTGAAATCAGCTCCAATCTTGTCAATCTCGTCGAGCATGAAAACAGGGTTACTGTACCCCGAGCGACAGATTTCCTGCATTACACGTCCCGGCAAAGCGCCTACATAGGTGCGTCGGTGTCCCCTGATTTCTGCCTCATCGCGGATACCTCCCAAAGAGATACGAATAAATTTTCTGCCTAAAGCGCGCGCAATTGATTTGCCTAACGACGTTTTTCCTGTTCCTGGTGGGCCGCAAAAACAGAGGATGGGTCCTTTGAGTTTTTCCTTTAATTTATGCACAGACAGGAATTCCAGGATACGCTCTTTGACCTTCTCCAGACCGTAGTGGTCTTCATTCAGAATTTTTTCCGCCTGATGGATGTCAAGATTGTCGACAGTCTTTTTGTTCCATGGGATATTAATGAGATAATCCAGATATGTTCGGGAAACCGGATACTCAGCCGATGCAGGATTAATATCCCGTAGCCTTTCTAATTCTTTGATAGCCACTTCTTCTACCTCCTTTGGCATC
>JAUSDH010000260.1 GCA_030650655.1 Candidatus Brocadiaceae bacterium | reverse complement strand
ACTGATGCTTACAGATATTTTCTCCTGAGAGAAGTCCCTTTTGGTTTAGATGGAAATTTTTCTTACAGTGCACTTATTCACCGAATAAATTCCGACCTCGGCAACGATCTTGGTAACCTATTACAACGCACATTAACCATGATCGAAAAATACTTTGATGGAGTCATTCCAGAGATTGTTGAGACAGATGACGAACTAAAAAGGTTATCAAAAAGTACCTGTGATAAAGTAGATGCCGAAATGGAAGAACTTCAATTTAGCAAGGCGCTTGAGAATATTTGGGAATTTATAGGCCATGCCAACAAATTCATAGAAGACAAGAAACCTTGGTTGCTCGCTAAAACAAGTACTACAAGAACACAGCTTGCAGCAGTCATCGGTTCGTTGGCCGAGGCTATTAAAGATATTTCCGTGTTTATTTATCCGTTTATGCCAAGAACTGCTGTTGAAATTCAACAACAGCTTGGTATCTTAGAAGATAACCGCTCCCTCAGCTTGGAATTCCAGCAAGCGTTTAAGAAAGATACCGTTGTCCGCAAGGGAAAACCCTTATTCCCAAAAATCGATCCTTTGGTATTGATAAATGTTTCGCTATGATTAAAATTTAACTCTATGATGGATATACACAACATTACTATTCGGAGAAACGTATATGACAAAGACATGGAATAAGTTAAAAGAGATTATTAAAAAAGACCCCCGCTATTTATTACAAGCTTATCAATTTGTATTTGAAGCCCTTGATTACACCACAAATATGTTAGGTAAAAATCAACATAAAACAACCGATCATGACCGCCACGTAACGGGAAGACAGCTTCTGGAGGGTATCAGACAGTATGCATCAAAGCAATTCGGCTTTATGGCGTTAACAGTATTTGAAGAATGGGGTATAAACCAAGACGCAGATTTTGGAAATATCGTATTTAATTTAGTGGAAAACGGTCTTATGGGAAAGACTGAAACAGATACCAGAGATGATTTTAAAAATATTTACGATTTCAAGAAAGTCTTTGATGAAGAATTCAAATTCGATGGGAATTATGATATTCGGCTTTCACTGAATGCCTTAGGAATCAAGAAAAGATAATTACTTAACTTCTTTTACACAGCGGAAACCAACATTGTTATCTTTGCCCTCGGGATAACTGCAACTTCGATAGGCGCTTCGCAGAATATAATGGTGGTTTACCCACGATCCGCCCCTTACCACGCGAAATTTCCCTTCCTCATACCAATCTTCGCACCATTCCCAAACATTCCCAGCCATATCATAACAACCAAAGGGACTCATACCTTCTTTTCGGTCACCAATTGGTGCTGGAGCACCTGTGTTTGGATCCAGATTATAAACAGCCCTTGTGTTCTCAGGCTTTATATTTCCCCAGGGATACTCTCTACCATCAACACCTCGAGCTGCTTTTTCCCACTCGATCTCCTTAGGGAGTCGTTTACCAGCCCATCTTGCATAGGCAACTGCATCGTTCCAACTAACGCCTACCACTGGTTGCAATGGTTTATTAAATCTCTCGTTATCCCAAAAAAATGGCTCTTTGGCTCCAGTGGTATCAATAAACTTTTTATATTGGGAATTGGTTATCGGAAATTTATCAATATAAAACTCATTAACATGCACAACCTTTCGTTCTTCGCCCATGATAAAATCCCCCGACGGCACAAGAACCATTTCTGAATCATCTTTCTCATTCATAATACTAACTAACCTTGTCATGGCTCCGTCACCAGATAAAATAATAGGATTATTTTTTGTTTTTCTTCTCGGTCTTTTTCTTGTTTTTAATATTCCCTGTGCTTTTAATCCCTTGCTTATTCACGGTTAGCTGTTTTAATAGCGTTCTTGCATCATCGTCTTTTGGATCGCTTGCAATTGCTTTTTGCAACTCGGATATCGCATCCTTTATTTGTTTCTTATCCCGATAGACAACACCAAGATTGTAATGGAGAATACTATCTTCAGGATTATCTTTAAGCAGTGTTTTCCATACTTCTACCGCGTCATCTTTTCTGTTGCAATCATAATACGCATCCCCAAGGCTATAATAAGCATCTTCATATTTCGAGTCTATCTCCAATACTTTCTTTAATTCTCTTATCCCATCTTCACACAATCCTTCATCCAGGTAAACAAGCGCAAGATCATAGCGTGCCTCGACATGGTTTGGTTCTATCTCAATAACTTTCTTATACATATTAATAGCATCACTTGCCATCTCCTCGTCATAGCATGCAGATGCGAGTTTGGAATACACTTCGACATTTGCTGTATTATCCGCTACAGCTTTCTTAAATTCTGCAATAGCTTCTGCATTTTTTCCTTTTTCATAAAGCTCTAATCCAAGCTCTTTATGTCCTTTTTTTATATTTGTCTGTCCAGTCTTACTTACACCTTTTTGAGGCAATTCTTTCTTACACCCTTCCAAAATAAAAAAAGTAATGCATGCTAAACATACGCCACTTACACACAGACTTCTTACTATCTTTGTATTCACGCAATATGCCTCTTTTCATAGAAAAGTATTTACCGTTATTCTTTTTAAGTCCCCCTTAGCAAAAGGGGATTCAGGGGGTTGTGTATTTCCGTGGTTATTTTACAACCCCCTTTGCCCCCTTTTCTAAGAGGGATTTATGCATCGTATATGCCATGTGAGCCGCACAAATAAAATGAATTTCCTATACGATAGAGTTAATTCTCAATTTTACCCTTTTCAAACAGTGCTGGCGGGATCCTTACGATATCACCCTCATTCACATTGCGTTTTCTGAACCATCCCTCATTCATCTCTAATGCATATCTGGCGTTTTCTTTCGAAACATGCGTATCCAAACTATAAGGCTTCATTGATTCTATTTGTATAATCCGGCCATCCGCCTTAATAAAAGCTATTGAAAGGGGAATGCGGGTATTCTTCATCCAAAAAGAGAGAAAGTTTTCTCTGGGATAAACAAACAACATGCCCCCATTTTCTTCCAACTTATCGCGATACATCAAACCTAAACCTTGCTCCTCAAAAGTAGTTGCCAATTCTACTTCCAATTCTATTCCCGCTACATTTATGGGTAAAACTTTATTTCTTTTTGGCTCACCATAACATACTTCACAAAAACTATTATATAACAAACCCACACAAACAAGCATCATCAAAAGAAATATATGTTTCAGCTTATTCTTCATACCGCGTCATATTTCCTGTGTACATCTTAATTAAATTTAACATTTTACACCTGTTTCATAGGGGATATTTTACGAACCCAGAAACGAAAGTCAACCTATTTCTAAACTTGCTTTACTCAAACGAAAAAGATATAGTTCTTATTATGCGATTAGACAAACTACCCTTCGAGGTATTCAAAATCATAAACAAATACACTCTCATTAAATCCAATAATTCTATCATCGTTGGAGTCTCTGGAGGACCTGATTCCGTCGCTCTCATAAGGATTCTCCATTCTATTAACTCTGCCAAAAACCTTCACTTACGCTTCTACGTAGCCCATCTTAATCATCAACTCCGTGGAAAATCTTCAGAAGAGGATGCACAATTTGCCGAAAATTTATCAAAAGAGCTCTCCCTGCCTTTTATTCTAAAAAATGTAAATATTCAAGAAATTGCAGCTCAAACAAAACGTTCCATCGAAGAAGCGGCGCGCATAGAGAGATACAAATTTTTTATGGAATCGGCACAAAAGTATAATGCCTCTACGGTAGCACTCGGGCATACGGCAGACGACAACACAGAAACCATTCTTCATCGTATAATCAGGGGAACGGGAATATTAGGTCTTGAAGGAATCCCTATAAATCGTCCATTAACCACAGATTCCGCAATACAAATTGTTCGTCCACTCCTCTTCACCTGGAGAAGAGAAATTATTGATTATCTTGGAAAAGAACAACAAAACTATAGAACAGATATTTCCAATTATGACACAACGTACCTTCGGAACAAAATCCGACTCGAATTGATTCCCTTATTAGAAAAACAATTCAATCCAAATATCAAAAATACCCTTATACAGCTATGCCATATTTTCTCTGCAAATAATGAGTATTTATCCCTGGAAGCAAAAAAAATATTAAAAGACTCCACGATGGAAAGCGCTGCAGGTTCATATACCCTCAATACCCATTTTTTAACAAAACAACCAAAGATATTACAACATTTAGTATTTCAAGAAATATTGAATATAATGCAGATTCCATTACAAGAGATTACCTATGAACACTATACAAAGATATTAAATGAAATAGCCAAAAAAGGAAGAGGACGACACTTCCAATTACCCGGAAAACTCTCCTTATGGCACGAACATGGGATGCTTTATTTTAAAAAAGATTTCCTCCCCCAACCCTGCATGCCATTATCATCTGAAATTCCCATCCAAATACCTGGCACAACACTGATATATCCTTTAGGAAAATTGGTATCTGAAATTTTAGACATCAAGGACTTATCATTAGACGTATACAAAAAAACAAAGACTTCTGGCGAAGAAATCTTTGACCTGCAAAGTATCACGATGCCTATTGCTGTGAGGAAGAGAAAAGAGGGAGATACCATTTCACCTTTAGGGATTCGCGGTCTCAAAAAAATTAAAGACCTCCTGATAGATAAAAAAATCCCTTTAAAAAAACGCGATACCATCCCGATCGTAGTAATGAATAATCAGCCTATTTGGGTTGTGGGAATATGCATGGACAATAGGGTGAAAGTAACCCCTAATACCAAGAAGATTTTAAAACTGTCCTTTCAAAGTGCCCATGAGAAGGTGGCTACAGATTCCCGATAACACACAAGTTTTTATCTCTCTGCGTAATCTAGATTTCAAACCTTTCACATGGGAATTACTATTCACCTACAATTCTCTCAAACTCGGCGTCTCCTTTGAGTTTAGAGAAATCTGGATTATTCTTTGCCACACTTTTATACCCAGGATTTAATTCGATGGCCTTCTTCAGCGAATTCAGGGCATCTTCCTTTCTTGAGAGCAATGCCTGTGCGCATGCCTTGTTAAACCATACTACATCGAAATTGGGTTTTATTTTTAAGGCCTTATCGTATGTCTCTATCGCCTCCGTATGACTTCCCATGGCGTCCAGTAAAAGGCCTTTATTATTTAATGCCACAAAAAAATCCAGTTTAACTTGAATAGCTTTATCATAGGCATCAAGCGCCTCTTGCTGTTTCCCCATTTCCTCAAATACACCCCCCTTGTAATTCCATGCTTCATACACATTACCACTCAGTGTTGTTGCCTTACTAAAGGCATCCAATGCCTCTGTATATTTTTTCAATGGGACGAGGGCAAGCCCTTTATTTATCCATAAACTAAAAATATCCGACTTTATACTTATCGCCTTGTCAAATACCTTCACGGCATCTTCATAATTCTGAAGTTGTATGAACGCAAGACCCATATTACTGAAAGCTTCGTATTTAATCTTTGCCTGGCGCGGAATACGAGCAGCTTCTTCATCTGTAATTATCTGTGTTACCTTATCAAAAGACTTTACGGCCTCAGGAAACTTCCCCAACCGCAATAAAGCGTATCCTTTATCATTCCATACCTGCGGATAATCGGGACGGAGCTTTATAGCACTGTCAAAAGCTTTTATTGCCTCTTCATATTTTCCCAGCTGAAATAATTCTAATCCCTTATTCGTCATGGTTTCGTAAGAATCAGGCTGTATCTGCAATGCCCTTTCATAAGCCACAACAGCCTCTGCATGTTTTCCAATATGAGACAATGCCAACCCCTTATTCGTCCATGCCCCGTAAGAATCTGGTTGTATCTCAATCGTTTTCTCGTATGCAGCCATGGCATCTTCGTATCGACCCAAAGCATCCAGGGCAAGTCCCTTCCCATTCCAGGCAGCATATGAATCTGGTTTCAATTCTATCGCCTTATTAAAGGCATTAACGGCATCCTCGTGTCTGCCGAGATCCGCAAGGGTAAACCCCTTATCCGCCCAGGAAGCATATTCTGTGGGTTTTATTTCAATGGCCTTATCATACGCATCAATGGCCTCCTGGTATTTGCGTATCCTCACAAAACAATTGCCCTTATTAATCCATGCCTCATAATATTTTGGATTAATCGCAATCGCCTTGTCGTATGCCTCTAATGCTTCATTTCTCCGATCAGGAATCTTTGCCAATGCCAGCCCTTTATTATTCCATGCCTCATATGCATCCGTTTTTAACTTTATAATGCGATCGTAGGTTTCGACTGCGGCATCGACGTTCCCGATATGGTCAAGTATATTCCCCTTATTATACAACGCGGCAATATAATCAGATTTTATTTCTAGTGCCTTATCAAAGGCTTTAATTGCTTCTTCATACTGGGCCGCATGATCCAAAGTCCTTCCCTTCATATACCAGGCTTCATAATAATCGGGTTTATATTGGATGGCTTTTTCAAACGAATTGACGGCCTCTCCATATTTTCCCAAATAATCAAGCACAACCGCTTTATTATACCACCCCTCAGAGGCATCCGGTTTTAACCGAATGGCGCGCTCATAGGCATCCAGCGCCTCCTGATACATCTGCTTACGAACAAAGACATTTCCTTCATTAACTGCCGTCTCATAACCTCCCGCAGCGATTACTATTCCTTTTAACCCAACGAGCGTTATAAAAACAATAATCTGTATAATTACCACTCTTCTCATCATGGCTGCCTCCTTCCGCTTCAAGCGAAATATGGCTAGTAACCCACCCACTAAACATCCCTTAACTTTATCTTCTACCATTTATTTAATCGTTATGATATCGCCGTCTTCTAAAATATAGGGGGAATTGTCTCCGCACCTTTCTGTCAGTCTTCCTGTATAGAGTACCATTTCGCCTTCCTGGAATTTTAATACCTTCTCCTTTTTCGCCAGACCGACCTTTACCTCAATGTCTCCCCTTTCTTTTTGCATTATTCCTATTCGCAAACCAGATGCAACATTTATATTTTTATAGACAAGTTGACCCATCCAGCTGACATACTTCCCCTTATATTTTCCCCATGCCTCATCCTTTTGTGCATCCGACAAATTACTACCCTTACCAAAAATATTGTCCAGATCCTCAAAGGTCTCTACCAGGAATATTTTTTTTGGTCCCTGGGAAACTGGCATTATATAAGGATTAGCTACCAATTCACTTGCGTTTAATGGTTCGGGAGAGGTATTCTCATGTTTAAGTATATCCCCATCCTCGAGTTTGTATGGAAATACTCTTGTCACCCGCGAATCGAGCTTCCCCGTATAGGTAACGGTATTACCATATTTCACGTCGGAAAAATGGGACTTATTCTTGGCATTTAGCTTTACCTCAATACTTGTATCACCGTTCGTTACACCAAGCATCCATCCTGTTACCAGACCCCACCCGATATAATTTACTTTTCCGCACCACTTAACTCTTTTACCCACACATCGATTCCACATGGCCTCTTTTTGTTCTTCGGGTAAATCACTTGCTACCCCAAAGATCGTATTAAACTCTTCAAAATTCATGTTTATATAACCATCGGAAGTCTCCGTTATAACAACTCCATATTTCGATACAACAGGCCGTTCACCTGTAGCTATATCCTTTGAAATATTCACTGTTGGTTTCTCATCAATCTTCCCGACTTTCTCTTCAGCAACGGGAACAAGCTTTTTAATATCTGGAGTTATCCCCTCGTGAAATAAACGATCAAATTCCCTTTTGTACTTCACTAACAACTTTGTTTCATCTGTAAAAATGGCGTTATCCCGACCAAGCTTTCCCACATGCTCATTCCAGTAATACGACCCGGTTGTTAGTAATTTACAATCAAAAATAGCAAAATTATTATGCATAATCCCCTTTTGAACCAATACCTTTATTATAAACTCCTTATTCTTATCTTGATTTGATAATAACCCTTTCCTTAAAGCACATTTTCTATCAACGACAATCCTGACATGAACGCCCCGTTCCTGTGCTTTCATAAGGGCATTTACAATATCCTTTGAGGTAATATCTAAAACTGCTATATCAATAGACTCTTTGCACTCCTCAATTGCACGCAGAATTTGACCTTTTATTTCCATGGGCGTAAAATACGCCTCTGACGAAAACGCCCTTCCTGGTACAAATAAAAACATACCCATGATTCCCAAAATCACAGAAATATAGACCCTTTTCCACCTCATAATTTCCCTTTTCACAATGTCTCTTCTATTCTTTGTCTATGGAACAAATACTGGTTGATTCTTGTTATGGTTGTCATATTTTTCTATTCTATCATGCTACAGAAAGAATGCAAGCATTATAGAAGGGTCATATGGCTATTGAATTCTATTGACAAAAAATTCTATCTGGAATAAAATGCATTGAGCTATGTAAGAATCTAAACTTTTATGTTGAAGGAGTTTAATATGTTTAACAAGGCGGGAAAGGTTTATCTTCGTTTTCTTTTAGTTTTGGGTTTTTGCGTTGCAACCAGTATTTGTCTCTCTGGCAAAACAACGCTCTACGCTGCAAGCAAACAGATTGCCGATTCCGATGACGTTGCCGCAGCGCAACGTTTCGAGAAGGTGTTCGAACAGGTGGTTGACCAAGTCAAACCCGCCGTTGTCTCTATTACCTCCGTAAAAGTCATCAAACCCACCCAGCAAAAACAACGGAAGATGCCCAACGACCAATACCATTCCCAACCCAGGCCTGGCCCCGATCAGGAACAGGAACAAGACCCATTCCGGGACTTCAGGGACTTTTTCGGCGATGATTTTTTTGACAAATTTTTCAAACAGAGGTCTCCTGATGGCGAATATAAGGTGCAGGGACTTGGTTCAGGTATAATCATAGACAGCGAAAAAGGCTATATTATAACAAATAATCATGTAGTTGAAGATGCCGATGAACTCAAAATTACCCTGGGAGATAAAAGGGAATTTGATGGAAAGCTTGTTGGTACCGATCCTCAAACAGATATTGCCGTAGTAAAAATAGAAGGGAAAAACCTGCCCTCGGCAAAATTAGGCGATTCAGACACGATTCGGGTTGGTCAATGGGCAATTGCCATAGGAAACCCTTTTGGTTTATCACAAACAGTATCCGTTGGTGTCATCAGCGCCACAGGAAGAGCCAATGTAGGAGTTGCACAATACGAAGACATGATTCAAACAGATGCAGCTATCAACCCTGGCAATAGCGGCGGACCTCTCGTCAGCATACGAGGAGAGATTATTGGTATTAATACCGCTATATTTACCAGAAGCGGTGGTTATCAAGGTATCGGATTCGCCATCCCTGTCAATATGGTAAAAACCATTATGAGAGACCTGGTAGAAAAAGGCAAGGTTACACGAGGCTGGCTGGGAGTCGTAATCCAGGATATTACCCCTGATCTGGCAAAGTCATTTAATGTCGCGGTAACAGAAGGCGTCCTTGTAAGCGAGATCCAGGAAAATTCTCCGGCAAAAGAGGCTGGTTTTGAACGCGGTGATATTGTGGTTGAATATGACGGAAAATCCATCCGGGACGTCAATCACCTTCGGAATATTGTCGCACAAACGGAAATTGGTAAAAAAGCAAAGGCCAAGGTCCTGAGAGAGGGTAAAGAGAAAGAATTACTCGTCAAGATCGGAGAACAACCTGCCGATTTATTCGCCGTGGGGACTGGCGTAGTACCATCCGGAAAAGACCTCGGAATGATCGTGCAAAATCTCACAAAAGAACTGGCAAAGAGTTTGGGGATAGAAGAAGATAGCGGAGTAATTGTCTCCGAGGTTCAGCCTGGTAGTCCTGCTGCCATGTCGGAAATACGGGAAGGCGACCTCATTAAAGAGGTAAACCGAAAGAAAATCAGCAATGTAGGGGAATTCAAAAAGGCATTAAATGAAGGAGATAAGGAAAAGGGTATCCTCATGCTGGTAAAACGCGGTGACTTTTCCCGATATGTTATTATCAAGACAAAGGAAAAATAAGGGAAATTAAATAATATAATTAACCTCAGGGCTGGTTCAATCGTCCTCGATTGAACCGAAACGTTTGGCGCGTTCCATGTACCTGACACCAATCCAAGGCTTACAGGTCAATTCTACACGTGTGGTTCAATCTACAAGACTGAACCAGCCTTGCGAGAAAGTAAATAATATAGTTAACCTGAAAAAAATCCCCCTTTATCCATTTTAGGAAAAGGGGGATTTTTTATTACTTTTTGCGCAAATGAATTATAAATATTTCGTATGCTTTATATCCTTGCCGAAACCCGCGCAGTTTGTTCCTTTATCTTTGTTTCCCTTCCGTAAGGTGATATTTCTCTTAGCCTCCTGATAATAGGTGGAAGATGCTCGATTATGTAATCAACCTCCTCCATGGTGTTATACCGGCTTAAACTCAGCCTTACAGAACCGTGCACTGCTGTAAAAGGAACACCCATAGCTCTCAAGACATGTGAAGGTTCCAAAGAACCAGAGGTGCAGGCCGAACCAGACGATGCACAAATCCCTTTTTCGTTCAAGAGCAACAAAATAGCCTCCCCTTCCACAAATTCAAAGCTCATATTGGTGGTGTTTGGAAGGCGCTGTATTCTATGTCCATTCACTCTGGGATCCGGCGCTTTTTTCAGTATTTCATCCTCCAGCTTGTCCCTCAGTTGTTTTACCCGTGTAGTTTCCTCGCTCATAAATTTCTTTGCTAATTCACATGCCTTGCCAAGCCCGATAATTGATGGAACGTTTTCCGTACCGCCGCGTCGATTCTTTTCCTGATGCCCACCGATGATAAAAGGCGAAAACGTTATTCCCTTCCTGACAAACAAGGCGCCAACTCCTTTAGGGGCATGTAATTTATGCCCGGAGAGGGTTAATAAATCAATAGTACTTTTTGAAAGATCTAAAGGTATTTTCCCTACAGCCTGAACTGCATCAGTATGTAAAATAGAACCTTTCTGTTTCACAATAGCGCCAATCTCCTCGATGGGGAATATCACACCTGTCTCATTGTTTGCATACATAATTGATACAATTGCCGTATCTTCCTTTATCGCATCGGCTAATTCATTGAGGTTAAGCATCCCCTGGCTATCTACGCCAAGCTCTGTTACATAATAACCACTTTGAGCCAAATATTTACACAAATTATAAACAGCAGGATGCTCTACCCTTGAAGTTACCACGTGCCTCTTATGCGGGTTTGCCCGAAGTATTCCCCAAATCGCCGCATTGTCACTCTCTGTACCACAGCTTGTAAATACAATCTCTGAAGGGTCCGCGCCGAGAATGTCTGCCACCTGCTGCCGTGCAATGTCAATCTTTTTGGCTACCTGTCCGCCGAATGAATGCATACTCGATGGATTACCATAATGCTCAGTAAAATAAGGCAGCATAGCCTCTACCACTTCAGGTGCAACCTTTGTTGTAGCATTATTATCTGTATACACTACCTTCATAAAGCTACCTCCTCGACGATAATCGTATCAGCCACAAATTCCTGCAGTTTCGCCTCTACGGTAGATTTTAATGTAACTTTTGAACTGGGACACTCCACACAACTACCCCGAAAGGAAACCATGACCCGGTCACCGTCTATATCAATCAATTCGATGTCGCCTCCGTCAGATTGGAGGGCAGGGCGGATATCCCTTTCTATTGTCTCCTGTATCAATTTCATCTTCTGAATATTCGTTAATTTTTTAACCGGTTTTCTGGCACTTTCAACGATTGCCTTTTCTTTTTCTTTCTGCCACACCTCGTCTATGATTGCCTGGATTTGGGGATGACATGAACGGCATCCGCCTCCTGCCTTACAGTAATTGGTGACTTGCTCAATCGTAGTCAACTTATGTTCTCTAACTTCATGAGCAATTTTATTATCTGTTACACCAAAACACTTACAGACAATCGTTCCTTCATCAACGGGTTTTTCAATTTTAAATCCCCGATAATTTGCAATAGCTGCTTCCAACGCCTCACGACCCATCACAGAACAATGCATCTTCTGCTCCGGTAGCCCATCCAGATAATCTGCAATATCGTTATCGGTAATCTTTGCGACCTCATCTAGCGTCTTCCCTTTAACCATCTCTGTCAAGGCGCTCGCAGAGGCGATGGCGCTACCGCACCCGAACGTCTTGAATTTTACATCCACAATACGACCGGATTTATCCAGTTTTAGCATTAACTTTAATGCGTCGCCGCATGCCAAACTGCCCGCCTCGCCTACGGCATCTGGATTTTCAATTTCACCGACATTTCTGGGGTGAAAAAAATGGTCTTTAACCTTCTCAGAATAATCCCACACTGCTTATCCCTTTCCTAATGAAATTTGCTATAACATTATAGTATTATAAATATATTCTTTTATATCTTGAATGTCAAGTATCGCCTGTAGCTCATCACGGTATGCACAGAAATGTTTATTGAGGAACTATTTTCGTATAAATTTATATCTTTTTATTAAATTAATTCCCACTTATGCCGATAATACGGACATCGACTTAATGCTTGTGAATGTAAAAACTGTACATTTTAATTTTCTGTTATCATCATTAACACCCAAGGAAGGGATAACCATGCATACGAAATTTTTAGAATCTATCGGTGTTAGCGGAATAGACTTCACAAAATATCCTGTAGAACATCTCCCCCGAATACTTCATCTCAGTATGATTATCAAAAATACCTGCTTCTGGATGAATGATGCAGTCGTCCCCTACCGTCTGTTACCACAGGAAGAACAGACAAAGATTTTAGAAGAGTACGTCCAGTGCATCATCGCTTTCCAATTCAAAGAAACCTAACCCGAACGAGCCGGAAATGAAAACCGCAATTACAAAATGAAAAATTTATGTTATCTACCCTACCTTAATTTTGCATTTTGCACTTTATTTTTTGCTACAAACATCATCCTTCATCTAACTTAACAGTACAATCCACTTCCCACGATAAATCGCCTGACATCTGACGTCCTAAAATTGTTGTTGCCACATCAAGTTGTTGTAAAGACGCAAGATTTTGCGTCTCTATGTCCATGTTCAGGAATTTCAAACAAATGCGCCTCCCACTTAATCCCCCTCACTGAGGGGAACAACCCTCTGTCCCTCGCTGGTTGGGGAGAAGGGGGTGGCTTGCTGTCGTACAAATGTGTATTTTTAAGTCGCCGCAGGCCTAATTTAATTGTATAGGAATTTTCATTTTATTCATGCGGGTTTCGGGGAGACACTGACAAACTTCGGTTGTCCGTGTTTAACTTAAATTCACATATTTTATAATGGAACAAATTATTCCCCTCTTGGGAGGGGTTAGGGGTGGGTTCCTTTCCCCGTTTTCACGAGGACAAGTGGCGTGGAATCTCAGTGAACCCCGTTAGAAAGTTTGGAAGAGGCT
>JAUSDH010000236.1 GCA_030650655.1 Candidatus Brocadiaceae bacterium | reverse complement strand
ACCGTGAAGTGGTTCAATGACAAGAAGGGATTTGGTTTTATTTCCCAGGACAACGGAGATGATGTTTTTGTACATCAAACCTCGATCGAAGGCGAGGGGTTTAGAACCCTTGCCGAGGGAGATAAGGTCGAGTTCGAGGTCATAAAGGACCAGAAGGGTTACAAGGCTGCAAAAGTACGCAAATTATAAATTTTTAAAAGAATTACTCTTATTACAGCAAAATCGATTTTAGCCAACTTATGCATAAATAATGGAGTAGTCGCCTAATTATAATTGCGAAATTTTATATGTTTAAAAATTTATTAAAATGAGGGGGTGATTTTAGAATGGCAACAGGTACCGTGAAGTGGTTCAATGACAAGAAGGGATTTGGTTTTATTTCCCAGGACAACGGAGACGATGTTTTTGTACATCAAACCTCGATCGAAGGCGAGGGGTTTAGAACCCTTGCAGAAGGAGACAAGGTCGAGTTCGAGGTCATGAAGGACCAAAAGGGCTACAAAGCTACAAAAGTCGTCAAATTATAAATTTTTATTAAAAAGCGCACTCTTATATTATATATAGCATAATCGATTATAGTCGACTGGCGTGTAAAAATAGGGAGTTGTCACTTAATTATAATTACGACACGAGAGCCCCAATATCTGTAAAGGATATTGGGGCTTTTTTGTTTCATAGGCCTTAACGCTGCATAAGAATCTAAAATGTCTTCTTGTTTAATGTTGACAGAATCTTTTCATATTTCTTGTGCAGTTTCTTTTCATGCTTTGCGGCATCTTTAACAATTCTATTAAAGAATGCTTTTGCAAAGGGGTCGGTCTCCTGATCCGCCATCTTCAAGTATTTTTCCTGGAGTTCACGTTCATCTTTTGTCACCATATCAATTGCTTCGGATAGATTCACTTTATGTCTCCCTTCTCGAATTATTTAGAGATAAAACACGATTTTCAGTGTATCGAATTTACCAAATAAAACAAGAAATATCAATAGCTTTAATTCTGAAAAACCCATTGGGATTAATCATTCCCTTAATAAGGAAGGGCAAATATACAAATTTTCTTTCAAACTCTTAATAAGTTAAAATTATTCAAACCGGTTCCCTTTATAAAATTTTCCCATTGCTTTTAGAAAATGCTTCTATTATTCTTGGTTTTGGTTTGTTTTTTAACTATTAAATAATCTTCTCATACTTTAAAAAAGTTACAAAGTTATTGCAAGAGTTGTCTACGCTCAAATCTGAGCTTTTACCCGGGGTTAATAATAACAATACAGATCTGAATCATGTTCAATAAAATTTTATATTACGTTCCCTTTTTGTGTATTCTTGTAATATTCATGATGTGTATGGATATCTTTGCTGAAGATAGTGTGCAAGTGTCTGTCGATGACCAACGGTTTGACATCGAAAACTTCTTTTACCTGAAAGAAATAGGTTTTCGCAAGGATAGGGTCGATTTCAATAAAGGATGGTTAGGGATCTTTATGGAAGATGCCGAAGGAAAGGGCATTTTAGTAAAGGAAATTACCATGGGGTCACCCGCAGATGAGGCAGGTTTGAAGACAGGAGATATTATTACGAAGATTAATAACGAAACTACAATAGATAAGGACGGTCTTAATTTGATCCGATTTAAGAAGACAGTAGAAACATTAGGAGCCGGGGGCATACCTGAACTTACCGTTTCAAGAAATGATACAGAAATGGTGATTAAACCAAAATTAATTGCAAAACTTCTTACGAATACGACCGAACCAGTTTCTTCTTTGGCATGGTTGAATGAAAGATCGATGACAGATTCATCACAAAAATCCGGAAAATCCTTCCTCGCTTTCGCCATTCAAAATGAGTCATATAAAGACAAACTCGGAATAGCAATACAGCGAATTGGTGAAGAGGTATATGTGCGGGAAGGTTTTCAGGCAAATAACGAGGTAAATCCATTCCGTTTATCTATCGTAGATTATTTAATGCTCCACCCATTTGATACACCTCGGATTGGTCGGGCCGTCTATGACAACTTGGTAGACCAAGATATATTTACTCAAGTAGCATTTGCGGCAAAGTTATTAGATGTTAGATATCCACTTAAAAGAGAACAAAGCGATGCGGCTGGCTCGTTGCAGGAACAACTACAGCGTGTTATCGATAGTTTAGTGCCCGGTGTTTCTCTCATAAAAGGGGCATTCCACGACTTATCCCACGAAGAAGTTGAATTTTTGTATCAAAATGCCCAGAAAGTCTGGCTCCCTGATGAGAAGATAACGCCACAGGATCTTACCAGATTGCTGGCATTGTCTCAAAATGTCGATCTTTCAAAATTATTTGAAGCCGTCTCTTTATTGTTGAACAAACTTATCCTTCTAAATTTTGAACAGCGAACAGACTCGAATACACCCCAAGATGTAACAAAAACCAAAGTATTACCATTTCACTTGCCAGAACCTATTCGATGTCAAAATATACAAAACAATTTATGTAGTAATGGTAAAGATGCAAAGGATTTTGCCGGAGACATCTTGTTTATTCAGGATACAAACATTGGAAAAATCGTAGTGGGTGGGACAGGTACTTCTTATTATTACGCCGATGCGGCAATAATTATCGACCTCGGAGGCGATGATTATTATTTCAACAATGCCGGCGCATCTAACAAGAACATCCCTGTCTCTATCTGCATTGATTTTTCAGGAAATGATGTTTATAACGCCGCAAATTCTTTTGCCCAGGGTACGGGAAGATTCGGTATAGGTCTCCTCATGGATTTTGACGGGAATGATAAGTATTTGGGAAAAGAATTTTCACAAGGGTCGTGCCTCTTTGGAATTGGGTTGCTGTTGGATAATAACGGAGATGATTTTTATAGCGGTCATGTCTTAAACCAAGGAGTCGGTTTCTTTGGTGCAGGGCTGCTGAGTGACCTTAAAGGTAATGATGTCTATTTAAGCGGACAATTTGCCCAGGGGGTTGGATTTACAAAAGGGGTTGGTGCATTAATAGATGCTCGTGGAAATGATTTTTACTTCGCGGGAGGTAAATATCCAGATTTCAGAGACCCCGAAAAATCATTTCAATCCATGTCTCAGGGAATGGGCATGGGCATCAGGCCGGAAGAGTCTATTGTTGGCGCATCTGGCGGAATCGGCATACTCATCGACCAAAAAGGGAACGATCAATACCATGGAGACTATTTTTCACAGGGCAGCGGGTACTATTTTTCATTAGGATTACTCCATGACAATGAGGGTACTGATAAATATTATGCCGGCCGTTATGCCCAGGGTGCGGGTATCCATTCAGCTATCGGCCTATTGGAAGACAAATCAGGAGACGACACATACGAGTGCTCTTTTGGCGTCTCGCAGGGATGCGGCCACGATACCGGCATCGGGTTTCTGGTTGATTATAGTGGGAACGATGCTTATCGCAGTGAAACTTCTTCACAAGGGATCGGGTTGGAAAAGGGCATGGGAATTTTGGCCGATTTTTGTGGGGATGATAGTTATCGTGCAAATGACAATAGTCAGGGTTTTTCCTCTCCTTCAAAAACAGAAGACATTATCGGCATTGGGATGTTAATTGACAATCAAGGAAACCGCGATACTTTCCGCGATATTCTACAAGAAAATCTGTTATTATATCGAGCGAATGTGGGGCTTTTATTAAATAAATGAGTAGAATGTAATTTCGGATCGCGGAATTCGGATTTCGGATTTAAAAAGAACAAATCGGACGAATAGGAGGTAAAGATGGTTCGTAACGAAATGAAATATAGAACAAAAGAATTTGCCAAAAGTATCATTAAACTTTGCAGAAAATTTCCAAATGATATGGAAGGTAGATTAATAGGTAACCAGATATTTCGTTCAGGAACTTCAACGGCTGCTAATTATAGAGCCGTATGTCGAGCAAGGTCAACCGCTGATTTTATTTCAAAGCTATCTATTGTTGAGGAAGAGGCAGACGAAACCTTGTTTTGGCTTGAGTTGATAAAGGAAATGGAAATTGTTGATAAAACATTGCTTAATTCTTTGATGCAGGAAAATAACGAAATAATAGCTATTATCGTTTCATCAATCAAAACTGCTAGAAAGAATAAAAAGTGACTTCAAAATCCAAAATCCGAATTCCGCAATCCGAAATTAAACAAGTTCAAAATAATATTATAGTTCTGCATGGAAAATATTTTAACAAAATAATAAATAGGTATCGCACGAAATGCAGATAGGTTTTATCGAGCGTAAAGGACACGTCCTTACCAGATCCACGTTAAAATGCCTCAGTCAAGTGGCCTCGATTAATCCAACCCTGGGCTGCATCCACCAATGTGCTTATTGCTATGCAAGGGGTTACTCGCTCTATCCCGGCGATGGCAAAGTGCTTGTTTATGGAAACATGCCCGAAAAATTAAAAAAGGAATTGGCCTCACGCCGGAAGTTACCTGCCTATGTATTTTTTAGTCCAACTTGCGATGTCCTTCAGCCTATCCCACAAGTACTCAACATTACCTATGAATTAATGAAAGTTTTGCTAGAGCACGGCGTTGGTATAAACCTGCTTACCAAGGGCAGGATTTCAGCAAAATTTCTTCAGTTGTTCGGACAGTACAAAGAATTGTTGCACATTCAAATCGGCATCACCACTTTAAATCGATATATTCAAAGAAAGATGGAACCTAACGCCGCAACACCTCAGGAAAGAATTCGAAATATTGAACAGCTATGTGCAATAGGCATTACACCGGAAGTAAAATTAGATCCACTGATTCCTGGTGTAACTGATACAAAGGCGAATTTAACAAGCCTGTTTAAGACACTTCAGGAATTTGGAGTAATTTCCACAGGCATTAATTATCTATTCCTCAGACCGCAAATAAAGAAAAACATATATAAGGCACTTGGGAAAACACCTTTCTTACTTAAAATCATAGCGCATTATCAGAATAGTAAGCCTATCAATTTACTGGCAGAAAAATCTCGAGTTGTTGCCTTAGACGTAGCCTATAGGCAACGTGCTTACGAACAGATTTCGGCGTTGGCAAGCGATTTTGGGATTTACGCCTATGTGTGCGGCTGTAAAAATCCCGATATCACAGAAGAACCGCTGTGCGGCATCAATTGGGGACAGCATTTTAAAAAGACCGCCGAGCAAAAACACCTGTTTTGAATAAAGATGGTGTATTCAACATTAAATGTCTGATCATCTAACTAAAGAGGTCACAAGAAATATTTTCTTCTGTGTCCTCTGTGGTTATTTAATTTTATGAAAAGGATTATGTCCAGTCTCATTGAAGATAGGTCGCTCAGAGATAAGGTTTATGTCTTCAAAGATAGAAAGGAAGCAGGAAGGCTTCTTGCCCAGAAACTTTCAGGATACAAAGACGTTAATGGCATAGTGCTTGGCATCCCATCAGGTGGAGTTCCTGTTGCCGCCGAGATAGCGAAAGCGATTGGACTCCCTCTCGACGTAATCATTGTGAGAAAAATTCAGTTACCTGATAACACGGAGGCTGGATTTGGTGCAGTAGGTCCTGATGGTGAGGTGTCATTGAATACGAACCTTGTCAGTCAACTCCATCTCACAGAGAAAGAGGTCAAACGACAAATACAGATAACGGTGGATACAATCAAAAGACGCAACGAGCTTTTCCGGGAAGGACGGCAATTCCCTTTGCTTAAAGATAAGGTTGTTATTATTGTGGATGATGGACTGGCCTCCGGATATACGATGCTCTCTGCCGTAGATTTCATAAAAAGACATAAACCGGAAAAGGTTGTTGTCGCCGTTCCAACAGCGCCGAAAGGAACGGTTGATTTGATCCTGCCTCAGGTTGACGAGATTGTCTGTCTCAATGTGAGAAGCGGATTTACCTTTGCCGTGGCTGATGCATATGAGAAGTGGTACGACCTTGAGGATGAAGAGGTAATTTCGATCTTGAGAAGTTTCCGCATTGGGTGAGGTTTTGATGTCCTGCCCGGTTGTTTTATTCGTTTATTGAACGACTGGATAAATTAGGTCGCCTTCGTGACAACTCGAATAAAACAATCCCTCCCTTGGTGGGAGGGAATAAGGGAGGGTGATCGCCTTTATTCTTCACCCCCACCTTTGCCTCCCCCATCAAGGGGGAGGAACAGATGGTTTGAAATTCCTATGCGTCAAATCCAGGAGGGTTAGAATTTCCTGCGGTCTTTTGATCAATGCCCGCGCACCGCTTTCCAACAATTCTTTCCCCGTCCGGAAACCCCAAAGTGCACCTACGGGAAACATACCAGCCGCCACAGCCGTCTTCATATCAATGGCAGTATCGCCCAGGTAGATAAAATGTGAGGATGGAACATCCAGACATTTAGCTATTTCTAGTGCACCGGACGGGTCTGGTTTGAGAGGTAATGAGTTGTGCTGACCGATTACCATGCCAAATGCCCATCTTGGCAAAAATTCAGTCACGCATAGTTTTGTGAATTCGTCCGGTTTGTTGGACAGAACCGCCATTTTCAGGCCGTGTGTTACCAGTGCATCAAGCATTTCTGGCACGCCATCGTAAGGCCTTGTTTTGACGTTCCAGCTTTTACCATATTCTTCCCGAAATGTCTTGACGCATATCTGGATAGTATCGTTATTTCTTTTATCTTCCGGGAGCGCACGGTTCATAAGTGTGACAACCCCATCCCCCACGAAATAGCGATAATCAGCCATTGTGTGAGTGGGAAAGCCGTATTTTTCAAGCACACGATTCGCCGCATTGCCCAGGTCTTCAAGTGTATCAAGCAGTGTTCCGTCAAGGTCAAAGAGAATGGCTTTGAAGTGCATAAAGAGAGCCCTTTTAATCAATAATTTACAATATTTGTAACCAATTTATGGTAGGGTCAGAAAAGCTTCTACCCCTGCGAAACTGCAATTTCCACTTGCGATTATATGATAGAGGATTAAAATGTACCATTATCATAAATTTTTTAAAAATGATATGCAAATGTATTTAAACATAAGGGCGGTTTCTCTTTCGATAGTTGCTTTTGTGCTATTGGCAAGTTCCTTAAGGCCATCAGCCTATAGTAAGGAAGCAGGAAAAGAATTAAGTCCCGGTGAGCGTTTCCACCACGAAACCTCTCTGACCTGGCGTGGTGTCATCGGTGATATTTTTCGTAGCAAGCCAAAGAAGCCGCCTCAATACAAGAACTACCCCGATTCGAAGATAATAAAATTACCAAAACCTGCCTATCATGGAATAACACTTGAAGAATCAATTGAAAAGCGACGTTCAGTCCGCAATTACTCCGGCAAACTGATTACATTATCCCAGTTGTCTCAGTTACTTTTTTCAGCACAGGGCATTACAGGCAAATTATATGATCAACCACTCCGCACAGCACCCTCAGCAGGCGCACTTTATCCAATTGAGATTTACGTAATCGCTAACGATGTGGAAGGCATGACTTGCGGTATTTACCATTATGCCGTGCTGAACCATTCACTGGAACTGGTAAAATCCGGTGATTTCAGAAAGGAGATTACTGCCGCTGGATTAGAGCAGGAGATGCTGGGTGATGCCGATGTTACCTTTGTATTATCAGCCATCTTTGACCGTGTTCGTCACAAGTATGGTGAGCGAGGCTTTCGTTATGCATACATAGAGGCTGGGCACATCAGCCAGAATATTTATCTGCAGGCGGTTTCACTGGGACTAGGTTCTGTGAGCATAGGGGCATTTCTTGATGAAGAGATCAATAAACTCATTGGCATAGATGGTCAGAATGAGGCCGTTATTTACCTGCATGCAATAGGTACACTGTAGTATTCATTAAAGACTTCCCTCACCCTAACCCTCTCCCACAAGAGGAGATGGGACTTTGAATTGTCCAAAAGAGTGTAGTGGCAATTCATGAATTGCCACTACAGGTTTTAATTAAGATTGTTTTTTTGAGGCTTTTTGGATGACCCCATAAGGGAAGGTAATATATTTTTATTGCCCTTTGTGACTTTGTGGTTAAATCAAATTTGATTTTGGCTCTGTTGCTTTACAAATGAAGCGAGAGGATATTAATTATATAATCAGTATCCTGCTTATATTCTCCATTTCCATTACAGGAATTGTGGGGTATGTGCAGTCACGACTCGAACTCCGCAGGTTTGTTCCACACCGCTATTTTGCTTATGCCACTTTAATCCTTGCAGTCCTGCACGTATTCCTGAACTGGAGCAAGGTATGGCGCTACCTGCGTCGAAAATTTAAAGGACAGTAATTTTATGTTAGTCAAAAACCACCATGTAGGGGCAGGTTTCAAACCTGCCCCTATCTAAGTTTCTTGATACGACATCAAAGGATTACATACAAAATCTTTCTGAGGGGGTACAATGAACTTCGCAAATGGTGATCGCCTTTCCTTAATTCAAAGGATTACCGGTAAAATCGATGCTTTTGGGTTTGAATCCACAAGACCAGTGGTTCAAAAATCCATAGAGAAACCGAAACCTATTCATAAACCCTTAGATTTGTCGCATTTGATCGAGCATACCTTATTGAAGCCAGAGGCAACAAGCAAGGATATACTGAGGCTTTGCGATGAGGCAAGGCAGTTCCATTTTCGTGGGGTTTGTGTAAATCCTGTCTTTGTAAAAGAGGTTCAAAAACAATTAACAGGGACGGATTGCTCAGTTATTACCGTTGTGGGGTTTCCGTTAGGTGCTAACATAACGGCCACCAAGGTGGAAGAGATGAAACACGTTATAGAACTGGGAGCAAACGAGGTAGATATGGTCATTCCAATCGGTGCATTGAAAGATGGCGATTACAGAGCTGTCTATCAGGATATTCGAGCGGTTGTAAAATCAGCAGGGCAAATTCCCGTAAAGGTGATTATTGAAACAGGGCTTCTGGAAGAAACGGAAAAGATTGCCGCATGTCTGTTGGCTGAGCGGGCAGGCGCTGCGTTTGTCAAAACTTCTACAGGTTTTTCTGTCCGTGGTGCAACGGTAGAAGACGTCAAATTAATGAGGACAGTTGTGGGGAACAAAATCTGCATAAAGGCCGCAGGCGGTATTCGTGATTTTCAAACAGCCCGTGCTTTAGTGGAAGCCGGGTCAACCCGATTAGGCTGTTCAGCATCTGTAGCAATAGTAACAGAATCTTTGCAGTAAAATTGGGTGAAGCGGAGTGCACCCAACAAAGATACATGATACAGGATGCACGATGCACGAGGTACGATTTAAGATTCCCTTTGCTGGTTCAATCGTCCCCGATTGAACCAAAATGTTTCGGTTCAGGCTACAAGCCCTGAACCAGCACGAAGAAACCTCAACCTGCAATGCCTTTAGTTACTTCTTCTTCGCACTAAATAAGCTGTACTGGCCGTCTTTAAAACAATAT
>JAUSDH010000229.1 GCA_030650655.1 Candidatus Brocadiaceae bacterium | reverse complement strand
TATTAACTCAGGCGTAATAGTTCACCGGAGGAAAAAGATTTGACAAGATAACAGGATATACAGGATTAACACGATAAACGCTACCTTAATTCATCCTGATTATCCTGTTAATCTTGTCAAAATTAAGTCTTTGTTGTTGCTACGGGAAAACCTATAGGACTTATTCTTAATTTTGGGGAAAGCAAAGTTGAGGTTAAACGAAAGGTCAAGGATTTAAAGTAAAAGATATACAGGATGAAAAAATTATCATGTTAATCCTGTTCATCCTGTCTGAGGTAGCTGAACTATTAAAATTATGCAAGATATAGTGTCGTTGGAGACAGTTTACAAAATATACCAGATGGGAGATGTCCAGGTTACTGCCTTAAATGGGATTTCCATGACCATAAAAAAAGGCGAGTTTATAGCTGTCATGGGGGCATCAGGCTCGGGCAAGTCCACTTTAATGAATATACTTGGATGTCTCGACAGGCCATCAAAAGGGAAATATTATCTGGAGGGCGTAGACGTTTCGGAATTTTCAAAAAATGAATTAGCCGATATTCGCAATAAAAAACTGGGATTTGTGTTTCAGAGTTTTAATCTTTTAAGTCGAACCACCGTGCTGGAAAATATTGAACTTCCTCTCATCTACAGTAAGAAATTATCCAAGATAGACAGAGACAGGATCAATCAGATAATGGCAACTTTGGGTCTTATGGAATTCCAAAGGCATTATCCCAATCAATTATCAGGCGGACAGCAGCAGCGCGTTGCCATTGCACGGGCGATCGTCAGCAACCCCACTTTACTCCTTGCCGACGAACCTACAGGAAACCTTGACAGCGTTACCAGTACGGAAGTCATGAACGTGCTTAACGACCTCAACCATAGCATGGGGATTACGATTGTGCTTGTCACCCATGAAAACGATATTGCTAAATATGCCCGCAGGGTCGTTGTTCTCAAGGATGGTGAGGTATTGAGCGACACCCCTTCCCAATCCCCTGTCACGCCTGTGCCTCAAACACTTTGAGAAATAAATGTAATTTTGTAACTATTTGGTATTTGTCAGATATACTGATTAAAGTTGCAAGTTGTAGGTTGTAAGAATAAATATTTATGAGAATTGAGTCGTTCGTCTAATTCAACTACCGCAAATTATCCGAAGGATTTTGGCAATAAACACACAAATATTTATTTCTAAAGAATTCGACTATGCCCGCGCTTTTTAAAATAGCCTTACGTGCAATTCTGAGGAACAAGATGCGCTCCTCATTGACAATACTCGGCATTGTCATTGGCGTAGGCGCTGTAATTACTATGGTAAGTATCGGGCAAGGCGCTAAGGTCATGGTCGAAAAACAACTTGAGAGTCTGGGCACAAATGTCCTCATTATTATCCCCATTAGTACAACACATACGGCAACCAGAGGAACGACGGGTACTATTACCCTAACGGCAGAAGACGCCTTTGCTATAGAAAAGGAATGCAGCGCCGTCAGTTACGTTTCACCCGGCGTCAGGACAACCACCCAGGTTGTTTTTGGCAACCTGAACTGGACAACTTCTGTGTCCGGCGTAGGGGCAGACTATCATATTATACGGAACTGGCCAATGGAATCCGGAAGATTTATTAGTCAACAGGATATAAATATCATAGCCAAGATTTGCGTACTTGGGCAGACCGTAGTAACCAACTTATTTGGCACTTTAGACCCCATAGATAAATGGATTCGTGTAAACAACATACCCTTCAAGGTCGTTGGGGTATTGAGCGCCAAGGGACAATCTCCCACCGGACAGGACCAGGACGATGTAGTCCTTATGCCCTATACAACAGTTCAGAGAAAGATTATGGGGGTGACGTATATTGGTGTAACCCTCGCTTCTTCGGTCTCTGCAGAAGCGCGATTTGAGGCAATAGAACAAATCACCTCCCTATTGAGACAACGCCACCGATTGAGGCCCAACGAAGAGAACGATTTTACCGTCATCAGCCAGGTCGAGTTTGCTTCAACTATCATGGAAACGAGCCATACAATGACCGTTCTCCTCGGAAGCATTGCTTCTGTATCCCTGATTGTCGGCGGCATCGGCATCATGAATATCATGCTGGTCTCTACAACCGAAAGGACAAGGGAGATCGGCATACGGATGGCAGTCGGCGCCAGAGAAAAGGATATCCTTTTCCAGTTCCTGACGGAAGCGACGGTTTTAAGCTCCATTGGCGGGGTAGTCGGAGTAATTTTAGGCGTTGTCCTGTCGAAAATGATTTCTTATTACGGAGAGTGGCCTTCATTACTATCCCCGCTGTCCGTTGCCGTTGCCTTTCTCTTTTCGAATATAGTCGGCATCTTTTTTGGTTACTATCCGGCAAGAAAGGCATCAAGACTCAATCCGATTGATGCGCTCAGGTATGAGTAAAAGTAACTATTGCTGCACGTACTGATTGATTATGAAGCATCCAGAAATATCTTTATATTTTTTTATAAATACATTATCATTTAACTTAATGTTAAAGATTTATCCATCTATTTGAAGTCGGAAGGTAGGACATACATGAGTAAAATAATCTTAGAGATTAAAGATGCAGATTTATTGCAGATGGGGGAAGTACGAATAAGAGAAGAAATAGAGCAAACCCTAAAGTTGATGAAGATGAAGGGGCTTCTTAAAAACATTTCCGAGGCGCTAAGTAGTTTAGAGATAGATTACGAAAAAGAAGTTGAAATGATTAAAGAAGATACCTGGCGGAAATATAAAAAAGAACTGCCCTTATGAAAATCGTTGTTGATTCTAATATCATATTCTCCGCCCTTATCAGTGGAAAAGAGATTTATCTGGATATCTTTAAAATGAACGATATTTATACACCTGATATAGTATTCCCTGAATTAAATAAGTATGAATCCCACTTGATTAAAAAGACTAAATTAAAGCAAGCCGGATTTAGAATGTTTGTGCAAATGCTTTTTGAGAAAATAGCAGTTATTCCCAAATTCGCAATCTCTATAGAAAATTGGCAAGATGCTTATAAAATCTGTAAAAACATAGACGAAAAAGACACACCTTTTGTAGCTTTAAGTCTCGAACTTGGAATTCCTTTGTGGACCAACGATAAGGCATTGTGTGGAGGAGCTAAAAAGATGGGTTTTGATAATTTTGTGACAACCGAAAAATTGTTACAGGGAATTTAGAAATAGATTAGGAACAACCAATGGGGGCTTTACTCTTGCTACTGAAGCTGATTCTTTTTTATCAATAATCAGGGCACGATTTGTGTCAGTAATAAATAGGTTCTCTTGCGTTGCCTCTTGTGTAACGTGGTAACGTGCTCAGTCAAATTCTATCCTTAATGGTCTTGCCATGCTGCATAAGTTATCACCTACAACCTTATGTCAAGAGTAAACAGGTTGTCCGAGAATGCATAATTCAAAAAATCAGGCGTTGATATTAAAGGACTTATGACACGAGAATTTGCCAAAATACCTATTCTCGGACAACCTGTAAAGACCTGACCCCATTATCCATTATCCCCCAGGTATGAATAGAATTAGGCCTTCAGCGACATTTTTGATGCCGCGAAGTCACGTAACAATTTAGTATTTTGAAAAAATTGTAAAGCTCTTTTAAGAGCGATCTGTTTATAGACAAACCATTATGCCACAATCAAGCTCCATCGGAGCGGCATGTTGTTTCTGTGTTTCACATGCCGCTCCGATGGAGCTAAGGTTTTGTATATCACATTTTTCTATAAACATTTCACCCCTACGGGGGTATTTTTTCAAAAAACTAACGTGTTACGAAGACACCAAGTCACAAACAAAAACCAAACACCTTTTTATTTCATGTAAAAAGATATTTTTTACTTATAATATTTACATATGAAAAAAGACACCCCTTCAAAAATCACGTATATCAGGCTGTTAAGTTATCTAAGACCGTACCGGCATAAGGTTGTAATTATTCTCATACTCTCTGCCATCAGTGCATATATAGCGGTTTTACCAACACAGATATTGGGCATTGCGGTGGATGAAATCAAGATAGCTGATAAATATTTGAAAAATACCCAAGCTGACCGACATGATGTAACACTGCCCAACAACTCCCATGCTCACGAGCAAAAGAGCGCTATTCCACTTTCAAAACCTATATTAACAGCCTCTCACTATATCCATGCCCATTGGTTTGAAAGTTATAACTCCACCATCGTCACGCTGCTTTTTCTTGCCGGGAGTTTTATTATTATACATGCCGTAAGCGCCGGTATTATGCTGGTTCATGGTTTCATCACCTCGGAATTGGGCCAAAGACTCATTTATGATTTGCGGAATCAACTCTATGGCCACATCCAGCGACTCCCTCTCACCTACTTCGAAAATAATAAAACCGGCGACATTATGAGCCGTCTTATGAATGACGTCAATTC
>JAUSDH010000091.1 GCA_030650655.1 Candidatus Brocadiaceae bacterium | reverse complement strand
CAGTAACCCTTTAGCGCTCATCCTGTATGAGAATCCTATAATCCGGTAAAATATATCCCCCCGACACGGCAAGGGCAAGCTAAGGGAAGAAGAACCGAACATGTCAATATACAGCGATTCCTAATATAAATATTTGCAAATGGATAATCGTTGACTTTGGTATTTAAGATTGTAAAATAACCAAAATATATTCTAGGGTTACTGGATAATTCCAAAGGTATAAGTGATATGCAAAAAAGTAAAGTCGTGACCATACAAAGACACATTGTTGAACAGGAGAGACAATTCCCAAAAGCCACGGGGGATTTTACGGGTCTCCTCTGGGACCTAACCATCGCTGCAAAGACCATCTCGCGTGAAGTAAATAAGGCTGGCC
This sequence comes from Candidatus Brocadiaceae bacterium, assembly GCA_030650655.1. Classification (GTDB taxonomy): domain Bacteria; phylum Planctomycetota; class Brocadiia; order Brocadiales; family Brocadiaceae; genus Wunengus. The sequence continues at coordinate 15,190 of JAUSDH010000091.1, read as the reverse complement.
TTGCCGATATCTTGGGTCTTACAGGCGAAACAAATATACACGGCGACGTCGTGAAAAAGCTAGACGTCTATGCCAATGAAAGAATTTGCAACGCAATGGATCACGGCGGTCATCTCTGTATTATGGCATCCGAGGAAAATGAAGACGTTATCCCAATACCTGACGAATTTCCCAGGGGTAAATATGTGCTCCTTTTCGATCCTTTAGACGGGTCGTCTAATATCGATGTAAATGTCAGCGTTGGCACCATATTTTCTATTCACAAAAGAAAAACAACCGGGAAAGAAGCTACCATTGAAGATTGCCTGAGAAAAGGAACGGAGCAGGTTGCGGCAGGATATATTGTCTACGGTTCCAGTACCATGATGGTCTACACAACAGGACAAGGCGTACATGGATTTACTTTAGACCCAAGTATTGGAGAGTTTTTACTTTCACATGAAAACATCAAAATTCCTTCTAAAGGCAAGATATACAGTATTAACGAAGGAAATGCAAACATGTGGGACGAAGGGACAAAAAAATACATTGCGTATCTTAAAGAAAGCGACTCAGCTACGGGGCGACCTTATTCACTGAGATACATTGGATCATTGGTAGCGGATTTCCATAGAAACCTGTTGTACGGCGGTATCTTCTTATATCCTGCCGATTATAAAGACCCCAAAAAACCAAAGGCGAAACTGCGCCTGCTGTATGAGGCAGCCCCTCTCGCCTTCGTCATTGAGCAGTCTGGCGGTATGGCATCCACAGGAAAGGAACGCATCATGGACATCCAGGCAACCGAACTCCATCAAAAGGTGCCGCTTATCATCGGCAGTAAAGAAGACGTATTAACGTATGAAAAGTTTATTAACCAAAAGTAAAAAGGAGATAACAACTCATGTTGTATTCTACCAAAGAAGATTTGTTAAACGATCTTAATGGTATCGTTGATATTCAAAAAGGTGGGACTATAAAAATAATCGATACCGATACCTTCAGAAATAACAAAATCGATACCCTTATTTACAATGCCGTCTTTAATAAAGAGACTACGATAAAGAATATATCTCGATGGCTGATCCGCGGTTGTGGGAATCAACTCGGTATCGTTTCATCGTCCATTCAATCACTCTACGAAGCTATTGGCAAAAAACAGTTCAAGGGATTTACCGTACCTGCTATTAACATCCGCGGCTTGACGTACGACGTTGCGCGCTCCATTTTCAGGGCAGCAAAAAAGAATCATGTGGGGGCGTTTATCTTCGAAATCGCAAGGTCAGAGATCGGTTATACAGACCAGAGGCCCGTAGAATATACATCGGCAATTCTCGCAGCCGCTATCAAAGAAGGGCATGAAGGTCCGGTATTTATTCAAGGAGACCATTTCCAGATTAACGCAAAATATTACGAAAAAGACAAAGACGCAGAAATCAATAAAGTAAGAGGACTCATCAAGGAGGCTATAGAAGCAGGTTTTTATAATATCGATATCGATACATCAACCCTCGTTGATTTAAATAAACCGACCCTTACAGAACAGCAGCGTCTCAATTTCGAATTTGCAGCCGAATTCACCGCTTACATTCGGACATTGGAGCCGAAAGGAATCACCGTATCTGTCGGCGGTGAAATAGGTGAAGTGGGTAAGAAAAACAGCACCATTGAGGAATTGAAGGCATTCATGGATGGATATAACAGCACGTTGTCTGCAAAAGGGAAAGGAATGAAAGGTATCAGCAAGATCAGCGTACAGACAGGCACCACGCATGGAGGGGTACCCCTCCCAGATGGAACAATCGCCAAGGTAAAATTAGACTTTGACACCCTGAAAAATTTATCGAGGGTCGCCATTGATGAATATGGCCTTAGCGGGGCGGTACAGCACGGCGCTTCCACACTCCCTGCCGATGCCTTTGATAAGTTCCCGGAAACATGCACTTCAGAGGTACATCTCGCCACGGAATTTCAAAACATGATTTACGAAAGCAGTGTTTTCCCAAAAGATTTTAAAAATGAAATCTACGAATTTTTGAGGAAAAAATATGCTTCCGACCGTAAAGAATGCGAAACAGAAGAACAGTTTATTTATAAAATAAGGAAAAACGGGTTTGGTCTATTTAAAGAACGATTCTGGAATCTTCCTTCCGATGTAAAGAATAAGATTGGCGAAGAACTCGAAGCCAAGTTTGATTTCCTTTTCAAGAAATTAAATATCATCCATTCAAAGGAAATAATAAAAAAGACTATTAAGCCTGTTGGGGTACAATTGCCTACCCCCCCAGACTTCCCATAACCGATTCTTATTTCCCGTTGAAACAAATATACTTGTATTGTGTTTTAAATACTCGGAAACTATTGTTAGATTGGAATTCATAATCATGTAGCCCATTTCCTCAGTATAATTTTATAAATTACTTGACATAAATCAATTCATTTGCTACTTTGTTGAAGTAGTTAAAGTTACTTGTTTATATCCTTGTTAACTATTATGATACTTTACTTTTGTGAAATTTATTTATAAAGGAGGCGTAGAACTTATGAAGTATATTTATCGAATTCCATTGATTGCGTTCTTTTTATTTGTTATGACGGGCATCGTGATAAATCATCACACAACTTACGGGCAGATTCCAACACTGGAACCGCTCCCATCAGGTCTGCCGACACTGCAACCGCTCCCATCTGGTCTTCCGACGCTGCTACCTCAGCCTAGTGGTTTTCCTACCTTACCACCTGGTACTCCGATACCTACACTACCACCTCTTCCAGGCGGCACCAGCTTTATCTTTGGATTTGTGAATGATGAAAACGACAATGCTTTAGCGGGGGTTACCGTAACCCTTGATGGTGTTGATAACTCTGATAGTGTGGAAACAGACGAGGATGGTGCTTTTGAATTCAGAGACCTTTCGGCTGGGGAGTTCACGCTTACCTGCGAAAAAGATGGTTACCAAACTTACACCCAGAGTATAAGCCTTGGTAATGATGAAGTACAAGAGATAGAAACCATTGTTCTGGAAGTGGTTGTAAAGGCTAAGATATCTGGTTATGTTGTAAATATCAATGGCGACCCAATTGAAAATGTAAAGATAAAAGTCAAAGGAGTTATAACTAAGTACAAAAATACTGCAGCCTCCGATGCAGATGGGTTCTTTGAATTTGGCGAATTGGATGGAGACACTTATATAGCCGTTTTCAAGAAAAAAGGCTATAAGAGGGCTACGAAGACGGTAAAGCTTGATGATGGAGAAGAAACAGAGATAGAGGTTGAAATGAAAAAGACTAGCAAGAGAATTATAAAGGCTTCTGCGCTTTAATCTTTGCAATTAGCTGTATTTGTAATTGAGAAATGTAAGAAATCCCACTTCCTGTTTATGCAGGAGTGGGATTTCTTGTTTTAAGGAAAGTAATTTATTCTGCTGGCACAGAAACTGTCATTCTATAAGGGAATCTCTTACCGTAAGTTCTTGAATTTTTCCCTGACTTCGGTAATTTTTCCACAAGTCATCTTCCCTTCCGGACATTTGTCATTCACACAACCTGGCCCCGCATCCTTGAAGATATGCGGAGAAACTTGTTTGGCCAGCCGGAGCATTTCTGTCGCCATGTCCCTTATCTCCCATTGTGCCCGGTTACAGCAGCGAACACGAAAGAAGTGTAACAATTCGCGTGCATTCATGGTGATAATAATCTTTGTTTCTGCAGCATTTGGCAGTACAAACCTGGCATCCTCAAAGGCGCTTTCTCCCTTATTTCCAAGCATCTCTACAAGCTCATCATACCATTTCTGAATAGTCTCCATCTTTTCAACAAACCACTGTTTTCCACCTATTTTCTCTATACTGGGAGGAACAATAAAATGAAACCCGCCACTCTTCTTGCTCTGTTGCCCTACATATCGTTGGCTTTGTTGTGAATATGAAGCCAGGCGGTGTCTTACAATTTGATGAGAACAGGCACGGGAGATTCCTTCTATACCAAAGGTAAAGGTAACGTGTTCAACAGGGGAGAGGTGCCTCATATCGGTCAATTTTTCGATAAAGCCTGCCATATCCTTAGTTTTTACCTGTTTTGTAAGGTCGTCAACGGAAGCCGGACTATAACAAAGTCTGGCTGCCTGAGCTACCATCTCTTCGGGATTTGGTGTGTATCGTAATAATATTACATTTAGTTTGGATTCAGCCATAAATATAATTATAAACTAAAATTCAATACCTTTTTGGGCATTGACACCTTTTTTGTAATGATGTTTAATTTCACGCATCTCAGTCACCATATCAGCCAATTCAATAATTTTGTCATTTGCATTACGCCCTGTAAGAATTACATGTAATCTTTTAGGCCTTTCCTTTAATACCGAAATTACATCCTTGACATTCAAGAGACCATAGTCAATCATATTATTAATCTCATCCAGGATAATCGTATCATATAAATCGGAAAAAATCTCCTGTTTCGCATAATCCCAGGATATTCGTGCATTTTCAATGGTTTCCTTAGAATGCTCATTTTTCTGTGTTTTGACAAATCCCTGCCCTAACTGAACGATCTTGAAGTCGGGTTCTAACCGTTTTGCGGCGCATAGTTCGCCTGTAAGCCATGCACCTTTGATAAACTGGAGCATAAGCACTTTCATGCCATGCCCGACCGCCCGAAGCCCAAGGCCTAGAGCAGCCGTGGTCTTCCCCTTTCCGTTACCGGTATTTACTATTACAAGTCCGTTCTCCACAGTGCACCTTTTATCAAAATAGGAAAGTATCCGAAAGACTATAAAAAAAGATTATATTAATCAAGGATTAAAGTCAAGCATATTGGTGTAAAATTCACTATAATCGTTTTCCAAAATAAGTTGACAAACAATCATTTAATGCGTAATATCGCTTTTTTTGTTGGAACGTTTACAGGTTTTTTCATGTTTCTTACAAAGAAGTATTTTCAAGAAAGGGGTTTATTATGTCGGAGATCAAGGAATGCGATCTGCCAGGTATAGGTAAGAAATTTACCTTAGCGTTGGACTCGGGTGACAAATTGGTAGTAGTAATTCAATTTTCAGGAGAACGGGAGGTCTTTAAATTCATGAAAGGCAGTGATGAGCCGAGTTCTGTAACCACACTCACCGATGAAGAAGCGCGTCAAATTGGCGCTATACTATCCGGCACATACTTCCAGCCGGTACTCGGAGACGAGCAAAAATTGATGATGAAAAATGTAACTATGGAATGGATTAAGATTACAGACGATTCAACACTGGCCAACAAAAAGATTGAAGAATTGGGCATTCGAAAAATGACTGGAGCTTCCATTACCACGATTATTCGCGGCGAAACGGTAATCCCCAACCCGCGCGCCGGTGAAATTATCAAACCCCAGGACACCATTATCATTATAGGAAACAACGACCAGATTAATAAATTTATATCCACCTTTGAAATTAAGCAACGTATAGAAAATGATCGTCAATGAAAGCGTATTATCATTAGGCATTTCCCTCCTTGCCTTATTTATTGCAGGCTTGCTGGCTACCAAGGTTAATCAATCCCTGACTGCCGTATTTATAGTGGTAGGCATGATTCTACAGAATTTTTTCCCCGTTACCATTATTACAGAATTCATCGCGATGCTTGGCATTATTTTCATGTTGTTTATGTTTGGTCTTGAGTTTTCGGTCGGAAGTTTAGTCAATAACCAGCGGAAGATATTTTTCAGCGGAATTTATGACCTGATATTTAACTTTCCGCTCGGACTGCTTATAGGCTGGTTATTAGGATACGACCTCATACAATCACTTTTACTTGCAGGTATTATTTATGTAACCAGTTCTGTAATTGTAGCCAAATCTATTATTGATTTGAAACGTTCAGCAAATCCGGAAACTGAATATGTCCTTAACGTCCTGATTTTTGAGGATATGTTTATTGCAACATTCCTTGCATTCATCGTTGGTATCTCTAATTACGGCCAAATAGACGCAAAGGGCATTTTTATAGTCATCTTGAAGACATCAGCCTTTTTTGCATTCTTCGTTGTGCTTGCCAAAACTTCAAAAAAATTTATAAATAAAATCATCGATATCGAACATACGGAATTATTTGTAATTTTGATCCTCTCGATTATTGTGCTCTCGGCAGGCGCTGCGTCCTATGTAGGACTTTCTGAAACTATCGGGGCATTTCTTGCAGGGCTTTTATTATCAGAAACAAAGCAAAGACACCGAATCTCGGAGGCAATAAAGCCCTTTCAACAATTTTCTACGGCAATTTTCTTCGTAGCATTTGGAATGTCAATTGATTACAAACATATCGGGGGCATGATTCCCGTTGGAATATTTATATTCATAATCTCTTCTTTTAGCAAGGTTTATGGGGGGTATTTCATTGGGGGGAAATATGCATTAAGCAAAAGGGCTGGGCTAAGACTTGGTTTAAGTCTGATTCCCAGGGGAGAGTTTTCAATTATCCTGGCAGGCGCTATTTCTATGAATCCAAGCGTGCCCTATCCCATAAAGTCTCTTACCGGTGTTTATGTATTAATGAGCGCCATTATTGGCAGCATCATAATGAAAGAATCGGACTGGTTCATCAAATGGTTTATTGAAAGGAAAGATACAGCCGTCAAGCAAACGAAAGACCCTTTATAAAGCTAACTTCTCTGATATCGGAGAAACAACCCCTCAAATCCCTTTTCTTATAAAAGACTTATCGCAGGATTCTCTTGCCCATCTTGCGTCTTACCAACATGAGAAGCTCCCGCATCATCAGCCACTTGTCTTCCAGCGCCCACATTTGAAAAGGAAGTACACATCCGCATCGCAGGCAATCGGCCTGCGGACCCATCATGCACGGTTTTTTAATTTGGCCCTGCGGATCGAGGCAAAAAGACACCTCCTTAAAAACACAATTTCTCGTAACCTCCTTACACTTATCAGACTTCATAAGTTTCAGAACGTGACTGGGTATGCCTATAAAATCACCGTATTTTCCCTTTTTTAGTTTCAGCAGCGTATCTAATATTTCATCACGCAATTCCCAACCAGGCCAAAGATCGTCGTTTTTCAACCCTCTTATGGGTGTGTAGATTTGGAATAAGCAACCCCGAACGCCAACGTCTTTCCATTCTTCGATAAAATATTCGATGTCCTGGTAATTCATTTTATTGATTACCATAGACACGAGTATTTTCAACTCAGGCCTGTTGGCATTTTTTTTTATCCTTTCATGGCAGCCCTTTCCCCGAATGGCATCGTGCATGTCCTTCTTGCCATCAACCGATATGTAAAAATTAACGTCCGGCCAATGAGGCAGTTCTATCGTGCCGTTGGTAGCAACCAGGTTCGACTTGAAATATTTCATGCCTCGCTCTATTAACTCTTTTCTCAACAGAGGTTCGCCACCGTTCCAGGAGCATTGATAAAACGGGAAATCCATCTCTTTTAAACTCTCAAGCTTTTCTATCCACTCATCATCAGTGAGCTCTGGGTTTTCTTCGTAATCGTACGCATAGAAATAGCAATGCTTGCAGCGTAAATTACAACGATTCGTAATATCAATTGCACCGATTGCACCTTTAGGCTGGCCGAAGAGATCGAATCTAGTCAAATCGTACAATTTAAAGAAAACCTTTGTCCTGTCCGTCCCTATCTTGTGACAGGAATAATCAAATAACTTGTCTCTAAGCGTCTTTTTTGGACCAAATTGTTTGTTTTCTAACGTGTTAATCATTTTACATCAGAAAAATCGATAGTATATTTTTTTTGAACCTTTCTGGTCTTGACAATGATTGCAGCATTTGCCTTTGGATTTACTTTTTCATATTGGAAAGTACCAACCAGAGTTCGTAATGTATCCTTACGCTTCATACCAAACTCTGTTTTTAGCGGCAAAATATTGTTCGTTCCTTGCTTCAACATGATTTGTATGTCTTCTGGGGCTTTAGCATATTCTTCAGGAACAGTAACAACAACGTCGAAGCTTGTAGATTCTTCAATTTTTTTTATATCCTCTTTGGTGAGTATCTTATCGTTTATAGCCATCATGGCCGATATTACCGCAATTCTAACATATTTACTCATAATCAGCCCTCCCTCTCCATCCGGATATTTACCAAAGCAGGCTGATTTCACGACAGGGCTAGAAAATATTTCTTTCCCTTTATACTTTTTACCATATTCAACAAATTCTTCAATTTTCCCTTGTTGTAATTTGATTTCGAACGCTTCTGATAGCGCTGCTATTCCAAATGTTACAATACCAACGAGAACAAGACACCATTTCATGAATTTCATAAAAGCCGCCTCCGGATAATTCCTATTCGCAGTGCTCTATTAGCAACGTATTATTCTTCGCATAACTTAAGTTCCCGTTCTGTTATCATACTGATTTTTTTCCCGAGGTTTTTCATTTCCTTAAACCCACCGCGGCTTGAGGATTCGCCCACCTCATCTACCAATATCCTTTTTCCATCAGTTAAGTGTAACAATACGGCGTATCTTATAGATTTATCTGGTATTGAATCTCGTACATCTTTTACAACTTGCACATTTTTTATCCTGGAAAACTGGAAACTGTCTTCGTTGTCAAAAAAAAGCGTCCTTCTAACCCTTGTTGTTACCTGTTCTATCTTCCCGTCAATAGTAATCGTCTTGAAAACGGAACTCAATACAAGCTTATTTGTAACTTTCTTTTTCAACTCCATAGATTTCACACCTCCTTTTTCAATAACCCCATATACAATTAAATAGATTATTTAGAATTGTCTGACTCAATTGCAGGAAATATAACATATACGATTTCTAGAGTCAAAATTATTATTCTATAATTATCTCCCATCTACTTACATTAAAAGACCTTAATAAACTGCTACAGCGTGAAGTTAAGATAATATACTGAAAGTGAAAAATCAACTTAAATGTCACTGAAAATTAAAATAGGTATAAAAAACAAGCTCCCCATTCAGTAATTAGGATGGGGAGCTTATCGTTAGAACAAAACAGCCAATCAAGATATCGTGGTGAAAGACATTGACTATTAGGTTTTATATTCTATCTTTGCCTTTTCCAGGAGTTGTTTTATTAATACTTGAGCTTTTTCTTCCATCAGGTTCTGTTTAATAACCTGTTTCACATCATCAAATTTAACGTCATTACCCTTTTTTATTTCTGTAACTTTTATGATATGGTATCCAAACGGCGTCTTTACAGGATCACTCACCTGACCTACCTTTAGCGCAAATGCGGCTGCAGCAAAAGGCTCCACCATCTGTCCCTTTCTCTTAAAAAAGTTCAGGTCTCCTCCCTTGTCTTTCGAAGGACAATCAGAATACTGCTTTGCAACTTCGGCAAAATCCTTTCCAGAATCAACTTCTGTTTTTATCTTTTTTATCTTTTCCAATGCCTGTGCAAGTTCAGCATCGGTCTTCATTTGACGGGTATCAACCAGAATATGACTGGCCCTTCTCTCTGTATTATCATAAGCAGCTTTATTCTCGTCAAAATATGCCTTTGTTTTCTTATCATCTATGTCCTTCCCAAGATTCTTCTCTAAGGAAAGAGAGATAATAATATCGCTTTTCATAGTATCTATGCTGCTCCCGTGGGTCTCTAATACTTGTTCCAATGTTTTGCCTTCCAAGCTTGGATTTGTTTTAATGTCTTCCCGAACCTTATTTAATTCTTTCTCTATTTCAGCCTGGCTTACCTCGATTTTACTATCTCTGATAAACTGCATAATGAGTTTTTGTGTAATCAAGCCATCGAGTATTTGCTTTGTAACGGCAGGCATTTGCTCCTCAGGTACCTGCTTACCAAACCTGTTGAGCATTTGATTCACATCCTCCTGGCTGACATTCTCACCATTTACGGTTGCTAACACCTTCTTTGAATCGTCCTCCTGTTTAGCCGGTGCAGCTTCTTTTTCTTTTGATGCCGTGGTCTCTTTCTTTGACGACGTTTCAGTAGTTTTTTTCGCTGGTACTGAAGATTTCTTTGTTTCTTTCTCTGCAGCAAAGGCACTTAACTGTATACACAATATTCCACCCAATACTACACCCAACGGCTTATACCATCCCTTTAACATTGACTTCTCCTATAAAAGAAATTAACTAAATAATCGAATTATTTTAATACATCTTAACTTATAAAGTCAAACGAGTTCTTTTTTTCTTTACTAGAATATTTTGTGACTGAACGAACACCCATACTTTTGTCATTTCGACCGAATGGAGAAATCTGTAAACCTTGTGATTTCAATGGTCAAAAGATTTCTCGATACTCTCGAAATGACGGTTTTGTTGGTTTTCGTTCAGGTACTACTTATTATCCATATCCACGGAAATGCCGATGAGCCAATAAATGATTTTGTTGATTAATTCCCAGCCGAAGGATGAAGTAATAAGATTATAGCCTACGAGTATGCCGATAGGCAAGAAGAAGGATATAAAAAAAATGATAGAGGAGGGTGGAAAGCCTTGAAGGCAGCATTGAATATGGTATTATAAGCCATATGTGATATAGTATGAGTCAATTTTGCAAGGACTGAGCATGTTTATAAAAACCGATAGCCAGCGATCCCTCTTTGATGTGAAACTTGTCCTCGTGAAAACGGGTAAATGTTTTTCCTGATGCACTTCCGAAAGACGATTGGAGTTATATTTACCGGGACCGTATATATTCCTTAATAGACGAGGAGCAATTTCGGCATTTGTATAAGGAAGAAAGCGGCAGGCCGAACAAGTCAATAAAGACGATGATATCATTAATGATATTCATGGGTATGGAGAGGGTAACGTGGCGAGAGGGGTGGCCGTTTCAGTATCCAAGGAGATTGGATTGGTTAGTGGCAAAACGAACGCCACTGGGAGGGCATCGATAGACCATACCACATTGTTTAAGTTTTACAATCGCATGGAGACCAGTGATACGGCGCGGAAGCTCTTTGAAGAGTTGACAGTTGAGTTTGCGGAGGCATGCGGAACGACACTGAAGAGACAGCGTACGGATTCATTTTTTATTCATGGATGGTTACAGATACTGTCGGGGTATGGGTTATGCAAAGAGACCCTTCGGGTATTTCTCAAGGATTTACGGAAGCACAAGCCCGATGTGTACGAGGTGATAAGCAAGGAACTTTCCCGTGAGTATCTGGAAAAGGAGTTTGCTCTTACGGAAAAATACCATGAAGCAGCGCAACGTCAGGTCAGACACATGGCAGAAGATATGTATCGGGTATACAAGGCATTTGCCAACCAGGATGAGGTAAAAGTGTATGAGAGTTTTAAGACACTCGTCATGGTATTTCATCAGCAGTGTAAGGTAACCGAAGGGAACGAGACATCACCGTGTGAGATTACGATACGTGAGAAGCCGGAAGGAGAAGAGATAGTATCCAGTCCTCACAACATGGATGCGCGGTATGTGAAGAAAGGCAAACAGAAGGTGTGTGGGCAGAAGGGATTTGTGAGTGAGACGTCTGACGAGACAAACAAGCCCCAGTTCATTACAGATTCGGAAGTGACACCTGCGACAAGGGCCGGATGCTCACGAGCTTCCGGAGATTCAGAAGCGTTTAGAGGAGTCAGGGAAGAAGCCGCAGGAGCAGTATGCCGATGCAGGGTTTGTGAGTGGACAAGCGATACTATCTTCACAAGCCGATGGTATAAAGCTGGAATGGCCGAGTGCAGGACGTTCGCAGTCTTTTGAGAAATATGAGGCGGAGGACAGGCCTTTGGACATAGCGGATTTTGAAGTGAAGGTGGAGGGAGAAATCGGGGAACTGACCGTTGTTGCCTGCCCGGAAAGACAAATGCCTCAATCATTACCTGAGCAATTTGTGACATGCTATGAGTTTATTAATGCCTTACCCTGTAGCCAAGAGCTAAGGTAATAGTTCAACACTGAAAATGCGGAGACCGTAGAGTAAAGCCAACCTCCTAAACCTCCCTTTGTTAATGGGGACTTCTTCAAATATCCCACTTAAAAAAGGGGTTAAGGGTTGTTATACAATCTTGGCTATCTCTGCGGTAAATTGTTACAATTATTTTCATTTTCCAAAAGTAACGTTGTTGATACCTTCGTGAATTCTTGGTATCATCTTTTTTATGAATGATACGTCTGAAACAGATTTTATAAAATTTCTCGGTACTGCCGGCGCAAGGATTGTTGTGTCCAAGCAATTACGCGCCTCCGGAGGGATGTGGTATTCCCTAGACGGTTATAATGTGCTGGTGGATCCAGGTCCCGGGTGTCTGGTAAGGTGCATTTCAAGCAGACCGAAGATGGACCCAATGAAATTGGACGCCATCATCCTCACTCACAGGCACCTCGATCATGCCGCCGATGTGAATGTAATGATTGAGGCGATGACTGAAGGGGGATTTAAAAAACGTGGTGTACTTTTTACACCTGAAGATGCTTTAACAGAAGACCCGGTCGTTTTCAAATATGTGAGAAACTACATATCCCGTATAGAAATTACAAAAGAAGGCGGAAGATATAAGCTGTCCGATACGGTTACTTTTGAAACGCCTTTAAAACATCACCATCCGAGTGAGACATACGGCATAAATTTTTTTACTTCAAAGTACACGATTTCGCTGATTGTGGATACCCGCTTTTTTCCGGAATTATTGAGACACTATAAAGGTGATGTGTTAATAGTAAATGTAGTCCGTTATACGGTAGACAAAGACATGAAAACATGGCTCTATCATTTGAGCATTAGAGATGTAAAAGAGATCGTAATGGCATTGAAACCGAAGGTAACGATCTTAAATCATTTTGGTATGACGATGATCAAGGCACAGCCGCGTGTGGTTGCAGAACAATTATCGAAGGAAACAGGGTTGAAAATTATAGCTGCCGGAGATGGAATGAAATTTAATCTTATTTCCGTCTCGTGACTATATAATCTGCTAATTCGTGGAGGGCAGTTTTATATTTGGAATCCGGTAGTGGGGCGATTTCTTCCTGCGCCTGTTTGACGATATTTTTGGCCGTGTTGAAGGCATATTCTACCGCATCATGTTTCGTTAAGAGTTCAATAATAGCACTCTTGGTCTCTTTTCCATTATGCTGGAAAATCAGTTCCCGCGCGGATTCAAGCTTATTTCTCGGAAGTTGATTAACCAGTCGGATAAGCGGTAACGTAAGCTTCCCCTTCTCTATATCAGAGTTGAGTGATTTACCAATCTCTTCTTCAGTGCCCATCACGTCAAGGCAATCATCCACAATTTGAAAAGCAATGCCAATTTTTAAACCATAATTGGATAACATATCCGATACCTTTCGATTCGCTCCGGCAAATGTTGCCCCTAGACGACAGCTTGCGGCACAGAGGGAAGCTGTTTTTCGCTCAATAATATCGAAATAGTCACTTTCGCTGAGTCCAATATCGTACCGCCTTTGGAGTTGAATGAGTTCGCCTTCTGACATGATATTAACGGTCTGAGAAAGCAACAGGGTTGCAACCTGTGAGTCAAGTGCAGAAAGTATTGTAAACCCGCGAGAGAACAGATAATCACCAAATAGAATGGATATTTCCCTTCCCCATTTTGAATTTATACTCTCAACGTGCCGCCTCATAGAGGCTTCATCGATAATATCATCGTGAACAAGGGTTGCGGTATGAACCATTTCCACAACGACTGCGATATCGATGTGTTGGGGTGCTATTTCTCCTACGCATTTACCGGCTAACAATACTAAAGCAGGGCGTAACCTTTTTCCTTTGTACTTACCAATATGGGAAATAAGGTCGGCTAATGAATTGGTTCTGGGTTTTAGTTCTTGATGGTATCGAGTTTCGACCTCGTCCATAAGGGCTTTTATCGGGCCAAATATATTTGCAGTTTCCACAATAAACCATATCCTTTTCAGTCATTGATGAAAATAAAGAGAAGTTATAATATCAAGCGATATTTGAAAAGTCAAACTTCTTTTTTAACTTGCAGACAGCGTTGAAGACATCATCCGGTGTGACTGATTGAATGCACGTAACGTGGTCGCACGTCCGCTTTTCGCAAGGGCTGCAGGGGATGTCTTTTCTTACTACCACGGCATTATCATTGTATGGTGCATAAACAACAGGATCTTTTGGTCCAAAAATCGCAACCGTGGGAATTCCGATGCATGAAGCAATGTGGGTAGGTCCGGTATCGCCACCGATAAAAAGATGCGCATGCTGTGACAATGCTATTAATTGTTTTACCGACGCTGTCTTACAGGCGATCGTAGCCTGATATCGCATGAAAGATACGATTTCCTCTACGATTTTGTATTCCTGATCACTCCAGGTAAAAATAACCGAATAGCCGAGTTCCTGTATTAATCTGTCAGCAAGATCGGCATAATTTTTAGGCGGCCAGCGCTTATATTTCCCAAACAGGCTTGTTCCCGGATGAATTAATGCAATAGACTTTTGGTTAAGATGATTTTGATGAATAAAATCTTCGATATAAAGGCGGTCAGTATCCGGGATAGAAAATACGGGTCTTTGATAGTGTGCTTCTATACCCAGACCACGTAAAAGGGTGAGACATTTATCAACCCTGTGCATCTTCTTCTGGTGCGGGGTAATCCGGAAATTGGTGAAAACAAAATTACATTCCTTGCAATATCCTTTGGAAAAACCAATCTTTGTACTTGCGTTACTCAGATAGGTTAACAAACCGCTTTTAAAATTACCGTGGAAATCCAATGCAACGTCATATTTCTTATCCCTTAATTTTTTAAGGAACATTCGGGCTTCTGAAATTATCTTAAAATATTTTTGTGGATACTTTAAAGAGCTTTGCCATTGTCTTCTCGGAAAGACGATGACTTCGTCTATTCCGTGAAGACATTCGACCAAATCTTTATGTTTGTCCTCTACAAGCCAGGAAATACGGGCAGAAGGAAACGCCATCCTCAAATTTATTACTGCAGGCATAACATGGACGATATCGCCCATTGCGCCCAATCGAACAACCAGGATGCTCTTTGGATTATTGAACTGTTTTTCCATTTATAGTATTAGTGTGTAAAAACTTCTTTTCCCCATTTTCATGAGGACAAGTTTTGGCAAGTTTTTTACCTCCCCTTTTGTCCCCTCCTTGCGAAGGCAATGTCATTGAATTAAGGGGAAAAAGGTAATAAATATCGGTGAAAACACCGGGAAAATATGGTAAAATCAGACGAATTATACCATAGAACACAACTTTGTCATAGGAGAAAAAA